>JBPOHM010000274.1:0-1550 GCA_052035585.1 Bacillota bacterium | reverse complement strand
TCTAAGTCTAAAGAGGCTCCAGAAGGGTCATATAAGGCCAATAGAACTTATACAACTCAACCTTGGGTAAAGACTATTAAAGAATACTTAATTGTCAAATATAAGGCTGTATGGTATCCTAATTTGGAAGCAGATGATATTGCTGCTTGGTTGATGAATAAAAAGGAATTTGATGTTTCCAGTCAACCTGAGCTGTGGGGAGTATTTAATAAAATTCTTGTAGCTAAAGATAAAGATTTATTATATTCTATTCCAGGAAGGCACTTGAATTTTAGTAAGAAACTTGGTCCAGAAGAGTGGGGTATGGAGTGGGTTGAAACTTCTGAAGCAGATGCTGCTAATTTTGTTAAATCTCAAATGATTATTGGGGATGTAAGTGACGGAATATCAGGACTTTATAGAAAAGGAGAGGCTTATTGGAAGAAAATATCTGTTGAAGTGGTGCCAAGTTGGGGAGAAATATTACAACTTTATATTGTAGATTATGGTGAAAGTAAAGGAATATTTGAATTTCAAAAGAATTATAGATTACTTCACATGTTATCTACAGATGAAGATATGCTAAGAGAAGTTGGTTATATTCCACAATTACCTAATTTTCAAAAAGTATCTTTTGAAACATCTGCTGAGAAATTAGATGATGACTTACAATTTTAAATTATAACTATGGATGAAGATATTATTTTAACACCTGAAGAAAAAGAATTAATCTATAAACATAGAAATGGATATAAAGGTATATACTGGCATATTAATGATTTTGAATTACAAGCATTAGCCTTAGAAACTATTGATAAAAATAAAAAGTTCAATAGAGCTAAATTTCAAGAAGCATTTGATAAAATGATTAGATTACATGATGCTTCTATAGGAATTACCTGGGAAACAATAACATATTATTTAGAAACTTATTGTTTAATGTAAAAATAATTTTAATTAATGAACTCTATCAAAGATTTGGGTAGTAAGATTGTATATAATGTAAAGAATGCGAGAATGATAGAGATTTATTCTAATTGCGAAAATGTTGAAGAAAATATAAAAAATAAAGAAATAATTAGTATTACAATTGATAATAGAATTATTGCAATAGGGGATGAATTTCATACGGGATTAGAGAAAATCCCCAGTACTTATAAGATAACTAGCATTAAACAGGGTGTAAGTAAAGCTAGTTTGTATTCACATAACTATACTTTGTATTCACATTTAAGAAATAAAGTAACTACTTATATTTTACCATGTTTAATGTTAGAAAATAAGCATAATAAAAACTTCTTCTTTGAAGATAGTTACTTTATAAATGCTTATCTAAATAAAGATTTAACAGATATAATTTTAGAATATAGATTTGCCAAATCAGATGTATATGCTAACTTGGAAAATAATATAATCAACCATAGTTGTTACAAAACTGTTTACTCTAAAAATGGATTTGATTACTTTACAATGTGTATTCCAAGTATATATAAATTTGATGTAAAGTATATTTGTGAAGGAAAGTATTCTAAAATTTCTAATGATTTAAAAGATAAAATTAAATCTTTTAT
>JBPOHM010000118.1:0-2382 GCA_052035585.1 Bacillota bacterium | reverse complement strand
ATTTTTATGATTCTTGTGAGAATCCCTTTGAACTAAATGAATTAAAATCTGAGGAGCTAATTAATATGCTACATTTTTTCAGCAAATATGGAGCTTATGAATTTATCATTATAGATATAAATTACTTAATGAATGATATATGTCGTACTTTGTTAAAGCTTTCAGATAGAATTTTCTTTGTTACAGAAGCTAAGGAAGAAAACAGTATAAGGCTAAATAAAATTATTAAATCAATTTCAATTTGTGAAACTAAGGATAATCAAAAATATATGGATAAGATAGGCATTATATGTAATAAATTTATTAAAAATATGACAAGTAATATTCAAAATAGTAATTTTGAAATTGTAAGCTACATACCTAAGTACAATAATGTTAGTATAAGGGCTATAGCTAAGGAAATATCAAAAACCTCTATACTTGATAGCTTTATTGTATCAGCAAAGGGGGATATATAATGACTTATAATGATTTTTATTCACTTGTAAAAGAAAAAATTGATTTAAGTCTTACAGAGAATAAGTATACAGATGCTGAGCTTTTAGAAAAAATTGAGGAGTTAATACAAAATCAAAACGAAGAAAGCTCAATGTATCTAACTATTGAAGAGAGAATTAGCATGTCTAAAAGGCTTTTTAATTCTATAAGAGGCTTTGGAATATTAAATAGCATTATAGAGGATGAGGATGTTACAGAGATTATGATTAATGGTCATAATAATGTTTTTATAGAGAAAAAGGGTAAGATGTACAAATGCGAGGAGAACTTTGAAAGTGAAGAGAAGCTAAATGATCTCATACAAAGAATAGTTGGTAAGGCTGGAAGAGAGGTTAATCAGGCTAATCCAATAGTAGATACGAGACTTCCTGATGGCTCTAGAGTTAATGTAGTTTTAGCTCCTATTTCCTTAAGGGGTTCAACTGTAACTATTAGAAAATTCTCCAAAAATCCAATGACAATAGAAAAGCTTATAGAATATAAATCGATTACTGCAGAGGTAGCTAAGCTATTAGAAAATCTAGTTAAAGCTAAATATAATATTTTTATAAGTGGTGGAACAGGCTCAGGAAAGACAACATTTCTAAACGCATTATCAAATTTTATTCCAAAGGATGAGAGGATAATTACGATAGAGGATTCAGCTGAGCTACAAATTGTAGGAATAGAAAATCTTGTAAGCCTAGAAACACGCAATGCAAATACTACTGGAGCTGGTGAATTAACAATTAGAGATTTGATAAAAACAGCACTGCGTATGAGACCTGAAAGAATAGTTGTAGGTGAGGTAAGAGGTAAGGAAGCCTTGGATATGCTACAGGCAATGAATACAGGGCATGATGGTTCATTATCTACAGGTCATGCTAACTCAAGTATTGATATGCTTAGTAGACTTGAAACGATGGTCTTAACTGGGTAGGAAGGTTTACCATTAAATGCAGTGCAAAAGCAAATTGCTTCATCAATAGATATTATTATTCATTTATCACGTATGAGAGATAAAACTCGCAAGGTGGTTGAAATTAGTGAAGTTTGTGGACTAGAAAATGGTGAAATAAAGCTAAATCCTATTTATGAGTTTATGGAAAATGAAGATAGTAGTCAGGATTGTGTTGTAGGGGAGCTTAAACGTACTGATAATAGATTTATAAATTATTCAAAGCTACATTCTGCAGGTATTAACATTATTGTATAAAATTTAAGTAAGCTTTTTAGGGATATGAAATGAAGAATATATTTAAGATAAAAAAAGAAAAAACAGAAAAGATAAAAAGTATTATTGGAAATGGCATTGATTATAGCATTTATGAGATGAAGCTTGAGGATTACTTAATTGGATATTTAATGGGCTTTATTATTAGCTTTATAGCTATTCAAATATTCTTTGAAAGAGTGATAATTAGCATTATTATTGGTTTTGCTGTTGGTTTTTTAGCAATCAACCTATATAAAAAATATCTTATTATTAATAGACAAAGAAAATTATTATTACAATTTAAGGATTTTTTAGAATCTCTGTCAGCCTCATATTCAGCAGGAAAAAATACTCAAAATGCTTTTAAGGATGCACATAATGATATGATAGAGCTTCATGGTGATAAAGCTTATATAGCAAATGAGTTAGAAATTATTGAGCTTGGAATAGAAAATGGATTTACAATAGAAGAACTCTTAAATAACTTTGCTCTAAGAAGCTCAGTAGATGATATTAAGAGCTTTACAGATATATTATAGATTTGAAATAGGACAGGCTCTAATATGAAGACAATTATAGGTCAAACAAAGGATATTATAAATGACAAAATAGATATAGAAATGGAAATAAATACAATAATAATTCAGAAGAAAACTGAACTATACATAATGCTTGCTATGCCATTTATC
>JBPOHM010000012.1:0-2410 GCA_052035585.1 Bacillota bacterium | reverse complement strand
ACAATACATGTCCAACTATTTCTCCATCAAGCTCAGCAACGATAGATAAATCCTTATCAAAATACTGGCTATGTCTTAGTACAGAAACCATTAGAGGCTCTGCTTTATAATTACTAGAATGCCATTCATTAAATGAATTATAATTTAAGCTTGCTATCTTGTTGTAATCTTCAACCTTTTCACTTCTAATATTAATAATTTTCTCTCTCCTATTTTTATATAATAAATATACTATTCTGATTAATTCACTAACTATTTGTTATAAGTATTCTCGCTATAAAATGCACATACTTCAAAACCATTTTTAATATACATCTTCTGTGCCTTTATATTTATAGCATAAACATGTAAATAAGTTTCGTTGTATCCTTTGTTTATAAAAATATCTTTTAAACAATGATTAAGTATTAAAGTACCATAACCTTTACCCTTGTAATCTGATAATATAGCAATGTTGTTTATATATTCTCCATTCAATACATATAGCCCAATTAAACAATCATCCTTCCATAAGGCACCAAATTCACCTTTTTCATCAGCATTCTTAAGCCATAATACAGCACTTTGATCCATTTTGTTTTCTTCTCCACACAATAAGTCCTGCTCTCTGAAAGAATCCTCTAATAGGTTTAAGTAATATTGAGAACAATGATCTTCATAATTTCTAAGTGATAATTCATCAGCAAATTTAAATTTAGTAAGTTCAATAACTTTCTCTACTGTTCTATCCATTTTAAACTCAAATCCAAAAGAATCCTGAACAAAGCCATAATTTCTAAAATAATTAACAATAATAGTATTATAAGCATTTATGTTTAAATACAAATCCTTGTTTCCTTTTATTGAAACAATTGATTTAATCTTATCATGTATTAACTTGATTATACTGTATTTATTAATATCTCTTTCAAATGAAACCTGTATACAATAATACTCTTCATCTTTAATAACAGTTATAACTCCTCTGTTATCCTTATCATCGTATATCATAAATTCTTTTAACATTTGCTCTTCATATGCCTGTTCAAAGATTTTTTTAGCAGAACGATTAATTTTACTCAGCATATATATAGCTAAGCTCTTTTCTTCCTTTGTTAATTTATACATTTCACAATCAATCCAATTATTATTCATTTCGACCTTCATTCCTCACTTCAACTCCTTTTATTTTTAATTTTTTTAGCATAAACCCGATAACTTCTTCATCTTTATAAATTGCTTAGGTCTTGCTTTTTGTAAAACACCCATACCTGAGCTAGTGAAACAACCTCTGGAGCAATAAACTTATTTTGCTCTTCATTCATTTTTATTGCTAGTACTTTTCAATGATTATCTTCATCTATTTTTTAGTATTACAACACTTTCTTTTATAACATCTAATATTTAGGGCTGGGCAGATATGGAATGTTACTTAACTTGGTAATTTACTTGAAATTAACTAACATCCTTAATCTCATTTATCATACCTCCTCTCATTACAAAGTTCTATAACTCCATTTTTAGTCTAACACCTTCTGGATAAACTAAATCATCCTTAAAACCAACACTCTTATATAAATGATACGCAGAAACATTAAAGCGATTTACATTTATTGATAATTCTTTTGCTCCTTGCTTTTTTAAGTATTCAACTCCCCACTTAAGCATTATCTTTCCAAATCCACGTGCTTGATAGCGCTTGTCAACTAATAAAATTGAGAAGTAAAAATCTTGTGTTTTCTTATTTGCTTGTAAAACCATCAGTCCTACAGGCTTATCACCCTCCATTGCAGCAAATAGCTTGTGATCCTTTTTATATGCAAATGCATATGCAATTGATTGCTTTGCATCACAAACAAACTCATATTGCTCTTTAGATATTTGTAAATTTAATACATCGAACCAGTTTTTTGTATTAAATGGTACTATACGTGTATTTCTAGGGTATGTAAATTTTACATCGATTTCATTTCTCATTTCCTTACGAAAATGCGTCCAAGTACCATCTATATTTTCAAGTATCTGTTCTGCATTACTCAAGTGCAAAAAGCATAGCTTAGCTTCTATATTAAAGTATATAGCTGCCTGATTGCCTAAAAGTTCAAATTCATCGCTACAGATAATACCATTTACAGAGCTAAATCCAAGTCCTAGATTTTCTTCATTAAGTGTCATTGCTTTTTTCCAAGTTTTTGCTGATAAAAGCTTATTACTTGATAAAGTAATGTCCTCATATATTGTAATCACTAATTTTTCAACATCATTAACTGTTGTTGTAAATAAATCTGATGCTGCTTCATCAATTTCAACTTTTAATAATTCTTTATTACGATATGTACTATAAGTATTTGTATTTACAGCTCTTCCTCTTTTTGTTTGAGACATATTCAAAGGCTCAAATATATATTTATACTCAAAATCTAATAGCTTC
>JBPOHM010000001.1:0-3323 GCA_052035585.1 Bacillota bacterium | reverse complement strand
ATAAGACCTTTTGTATTGAGATCGAATGTATTAGTTCTTAAGCCTGTAAATATATTTGAAAAAGTAGATAGCTCTGATACACAAAATGCTTATATAGGAGTTCATGTAAAGACTTTATTTGACCTTATAAAAGTATATTTTATTAATGATGAAAGAATAGTTTCGATATTAAAAGCATTAGGAGATAAAAGTAAATTTGATATATTAAAAAGCCTTAAGGATAATCAAATGTACGGTGTTGAAATAGCTAAGAAGCTTAATATAACAACAGCAACTGTTTCTCATCATATGTCAAATTTATATAACTTATCACTAATTAATTTCTATGCTGATAATAATAAAATTAATTATGTATTGAACAAAAACACTATTGAGGATCTAATAAGAGCACTTGAAAATATATTTCTTAAGTAAAGCTGGAGATTAATAATGAAAATAGGTATGCCTGCTCTAATAGAATATAATACTATTGAAGAAAATATAGATTTATGTAAAGAATTGAATTTAAGCTTTATAGAATTAAATATGAATTTTCCTTATAACATGATAAATAATGTTGATCCTATATATTTAAGTAATCTATCACAAAGTAATAATATTGAATTTACGATGCATATGCCTGATTATGCAGATATAGCTTCGTTTTATGAGGATGTAGGACAAGGATATTTAAAACTATTTATAGATACAATAAAATGGGCGGAAAATGCAAATATTAAGCTAATAAATATGCACATAGACAAAGGTGCATATATGACCTTACAAGATAAAAAGGTGTATATAAATGAAAAATATTCAGAGGTATATACAACTAGATTTTTAAATTCTATAAAGATAATTTCAGATTTAGCATATAAGCATAATGTTATAGTTTGTATAGAAAATGTGAGTAATTTTGAGTTTAATTATGTACAGGAAATATTAGATAAGGCATTAAATTATAAAAACATTTATTTAACTTGGGATGTAGGACATGATTATTTAAGTGATTTTTCTGATAGTAAGATATTACTTAAATATAAGGATAAAATTAAACATATGCATTTGCATGATGCAAAAAATGGTAAGGATCATTTAGTTTTAAAAGAAGGGGAATTAAATATTGACGAATATATTAGATTTGTTAAAAATCAAAATTTATCAATGCTTATTGAAGTAAAATCTAAGGAAGCATTAGTAAAAAGTATTCAAAATATATTGAATTAAATTAATAAGGAGAAAGTATTATGCGTGATTATGTGATTATCACTGATTCAACAACGGATTTAACACAGGACCTAATAAATGAGCTTGGTATATTTGTTATACCAATGGAATTTAATATTCAAGGTAAGACATACTTAAATTATGCAGATGAAAGAGATATTACTTACAAGGAATTTTATGATATTTTGAGAAAAGGGGGAAGCTCAAGTACTTCATTAATAAATTCATCGATATTTATGGATATTTTTGAGAGGTTTTTAAATGAAGGAAAGGATATTTTATACTTAGGCTTTTCATCAGCACTTAGTGGTACTTATAATTCCTCATGCATTGCTGCACAAGCTTTACAAGAAAAGTATCCAGATAATAAAATTTATACAGTAGATACATTATCAGCTTCTATGGGTGAAGGACTGCTAGTTTATCATGCAGTGGCTAAGAAAAATGCTGGTATGAATATAGATGATTTGAGAAATTGGGTTGAAGATAATAAGCTTAAATTGTGCCATTGGTTTACAGTTGATGATCTAAATCATCTAAAAAGAGGTGGCAGAGTATCTGCAACATCAGCATTTTTAGGAACAATGCTAAGTATTAAGCCGGTTTTACATGTTGACAATGAAGGTAGACTAATACCAGTAGAAAAGGTTAGAGGAAGAAAAATTGCACTTTCTACAATTTTTAAGATGATGGAAAAAACAGGAGTTGATTTAGAAAATCAAACTATTTTTATAAGTCATGGTGATTGTATAGAGGATGCAGAGTCGCTTGCACAAAATATAAGAGAAAAGTTTAATGTTAAGGACATTAAAATAGGATATATAGGACCTGTTATAGGTTCACATTCAGGACCAGGAACAATTGCATTATTTTTCTTTGGTAATGAAAGATAATATAGTGAAAATATTAAATATAGTTAACTATATTTAATATTTTTACATTGGGAGAATAGAGTGAACATAGTGAATGAAATTCACTATGTTCACTCTATTCTCCGTAGTTGTATTTGGAGAACTGTGTTTGTAAGATAGCAAAGTTCACCTTTTAAATAAGATAATTAATTATCTTATTTTTATTTTATATATTCACGGAGGAGCACAGTATGGATTTATTAAGTATAAAGGATAATGTTCAGAAAACTGCAGAAGCTATTGCAAGCGTTGTAGGAGTTGATGTAACTGTTACAGATGATAGCTTGCTTAGAATTGCTGGTACTGGTAAATATAAAGCATCTATTGGTGAACGTCTTAATAAAAGTGGTATTTTTGCTCATTGCTTGAAAAATAATAAACCATACATAGTTAGAAATCCAAATGAAGACAATGTATGCAAGCTCTGTGGAAAATTGGATTGCTTAGAGCATGCAGAAATAGCCTCTCCAATAAGTATAAATAATAAGGTATATGGAGTAATAGGTTTGATAGCATTTGATGAAAATCAAAAAAATCTATTGCTTAAAAATGAAGAAAGCATAATGAGTTTTCTTGATAAAATGGCTAGCTTAATTGCTTTCCAGGTTATTGAGAAGAGAAAGATAATTGGCAATAATATAGTTACAGAATTTAATAATATAATATATAAAAGTGCTAAGATGGAAAGTGTAATTTCAATGGCTAAAAAAGCATCTCATACTGATTCAACAGTATTGATAACTGGTGAAAGTGGAACTGGAAAGGAGCTTTTTGCTAGAGCCTTACATTATGATAGTAGTAGAAAGAAGGAAGCATTTTTAGCTATAAATTGTAGTGCTATACCTGAGAACCTATTTGAAAGTGAGTTGTTTGGTTATGAGGAAGGTGCGTATACAGGAGCATTAAAGGGTGGACATCCTGGCAAATTTGAGCTTGCACATAAGGGTACCTTGCTTCTAGATGAAATAGGTGATATGCCATTAAACCTACAGCCTAAGCTATTAAGAGTGCTTCAAGATGGTAAGGTAATGAGAATAGGTGGGAAGGGTTATATTGATGTTGATGTTAGGATAATAGCCTCAACAAACTGTAATTTGGAGGAAAAGGTAAAGAATAAGGAGTTTAGAGAGGATTTATACTATAGATTAAATGTAATTCCTATAAATATTCCACCACTCAGAGAGAGAAAAGAGGATATAGAAATTT
>JBPOHM010000322.1:0-19854 GCA_052035585.1 Bacillota bacterium | reverse complement strand
TTCTACATAAACATCAATGTATGAATCAAATTGTTTAATATTTTTTATTTTTACCCCTTTTAAATTTAATAGATTATTGGTATAATTAGATAGCACTTATATCAAAACTCCTTTCTGTTTGTCTCGTCAACTAACATTTTAGCAGTTTTGAATCATAAGTGCATCTTTTTTTTGTAATAAAAAATGCTGAGGTTATGATGATTAATTATCATGCACCCCAACATTTATTATAGAACCTAAAAAGAAAAGTCTCTTTTTTTAGAAACTTTCCTTTTACTGTTTTTTATTAATTTTAATTTTTTTGTAATATTTTACTCAGTTATTCCTTCAACAGGAAGCTCTATGTCTGTGATATGCTCTTCTATTATATTTTCAAGAGATTCTTTATATTCATATTCTTCAGAATTGAAATATACTTCTTCAGTTTCATTATTTACATTTATTTTATCATGATTATGAGAACATATAAAAGGCTCTTCCTTTTTAGATTGAAGTTCTTTTGGAAGCTCTATCTTTGTCATATCATAATCTTCAATTTTTGATAATACACCTTCTATGTCCAACATCAGAACAGTAGTTTCTGTTTTTTCTGTTTTTCCTATATTAGAAATTAGTTTAGTATTGTAATAATCATTATTCATATTGCCTTGCTCATACAAGTTTGGAATTGCTTCTATAGATAAAACACTATCTACAATTAAACCAGCCTTAAAGCCATTATATTCAACAACTATAAGCATTTCCTTTAGATTGTTTTTTAAAACAGTTATAGAGCTATCAAGTATACGAATTATTTCTGGCATATACTCTTCCTTAACTCTTTCTAAAACATCCTTTAGGCACTCTTCTCTATCACAATGCGCATGGTCCTTATTGCAATTATTATACTCTGCTGCAGCAAGATGTAATAATCTATGTGGCTCTTCTATCCTTCTAATATGCTGTGCTATTATATTATTTTCAGGCTTATAGCTATAATACCATTTACCAAATGCACATTCGTGTGGATCTACAGCTAGTCCAAAAGGTTCATCATTTTTTATACATCTATCTAATTCCTTAGTCCAATTAATATGGTCTTGTTTTCTAGCAGCTATCATCTCAGCATAACTAGAAATTTTCTTATCAATAGACTCCTCTTTAAATACTCTTTTAAGATCTATAAGCGGAATCATGCTACCTCTAAAGTTCGTAAGTCCTCTAATATAACTTTGAATGTTTGGCACTCCAATTAGCTCATCTTCAAGCTTAGTAATAGATAAAACATTTATACTATTTACAGCATATGTATTTTTACTAACTTTAAATATTATCCAAGGAAGATCAATGTCTTCAAAATTATTTTCATATTCATCATTTATAGTATTATCAAACATAATAGCAATTCCTTTCTTATTACACTTTTTCAACCTTTATATATAAAATTATAGTCTAACTTGCAAAAATATGCAATATAAATTTGAATTATATCAAATCTTGTATTTTACTTCTTTTAGAAATAAACCCTGTGGCTGTGCAGTTCGACCTAGTAAATCTCTTTGACCAAGCTCTATAGCTTGTTTTATACAAGAAATATCTCTTCTTCCATTTCCAATTTCAACAATAGTTCCTACAATAATTCTAACCATATTATATAAAAATCCATTGCCTGTAACTTCGATTTTAATTAAATCATTTTCTTTAGTTATACTTGTATTATATATTGTTCTTATGGTTGATTTAACATTAGAATTTGCTGACATAAAGGCTTTAAAATCATGTTCACCTACTAGCTCCTTTAATGCAATTTCCATAAGAGAATAATCTAGCTCATATGGTATATGCCATGAATACATTCTATAAAATGGATTAAGTATTTTATTATTATATATTTGATAAAGATATGTCTTTTTCTTTGCATCAAATCTAGAATTAAAATCAATATCAACCTCTTCTGAGCTAATAATTCTTATATCCTCATTGAGTAAAGAATTTATAGCAACAAAAAATTTCTCAGGAAATATATTACTGTTAGTAATAAAGTTTGCTACTTGTCCAATAGCATGAACATTTGCATCAGTACGACCTGATGCTATTAAATCTACATTTTCACCAGTAAGCTTATATATTGCTTCTTCAATTACAGATTGTATAGTTAATGTATCATTTTGCTTTTGCCAACCATGATAGTTTATACCATCATATGCAATAGTAAGTTTAATATTTTTCATAATTCATTACCTTTAATTAAAATATTTTACTTAAACAAAAAGTGACAATGCTTGCATACAAACCTGTTTTCAAGCTATGTTCACTTTTTTCAAATTCTTATATCTTATAAAATTATATTACTTGCAATAATTGCTGAAAAATAAACAGCAAAAATTAATAGTGCTATATAGTCATTTCTTCTAAATACTAGCTGTCTCATTCTAGTTCTATTTTCTCCACCTCTATAGCATCTTGCTTCCATTGCCATAGCAAGCTCATCAGCTCGTCTAAAAGCACTTATAAATAATGGCACTAATAGTGGAATTAAATTTTTTGCTCTATTAATTATATTCCCACTCTCAAAATCAGCACCTCTTGCCTTTTGAGCCTTCATAATTTTTTCTGTTTCTTCCATTAGTGTAGGAATAAATCTTAATGCAATTGTCATCATCATAGCAAGCTCATGTGCTGGCAAACCAATCTTTTTAAATGGACTTAATAAACGTTCTATACCATCTGTTAAAAGTATTGGTGAAGTGGTAAGTGTTAAGATAGATGTACCCATTATCAATAATATTAACCTTATAGCCATAAAGCTAGCTTGATAAAGGCCCTCTTTTGTTACCTTCAAGAAAAATAGCTTGAAGATTTGTTCGCCAGGTGTCATAAATAAATTTATAATAAATGTAATTGTTATTATCATAAATATTGGCTTAAGCCCTTTTAATACAAATTTTATAGGAACCTTTGAGAAGCTAATTGCTAAAGCTAAATACAATACAACTAAAATATACATAGGAAAGCTTTGTATTATGAACAATGACACTATGTAAATAAATGTTATTATAATTTTAAGTCTTGGATCAAGCTCATGTACTGCAGATTCAACCGGGTAATGCTGACCAATTGTTAGATTCTTAAACATTTTTTCTTCTCCTTAGCTCCTTGATGATTTCATTTTTAGCTTCTTCAACAGTTATAATATCATCCTTTATATTAAAGCCTCTTTTTCTAAGCTCCATAACAACCTCAACTATTTGAGGAACTCCTAATCCTATTCTTACAAGCTCATCTGCATTTCTATATATTTCTTTAGGTGTGCCTTGCATATGAACCTTTCCTTTATATAATACTATAACCTTATCTACTAACTTCGCTATATCTTCCATACTGTGAGATACTAATATTACGGTTTGCTTTTTAGATTTATGCAGTTTTTTTATTTGCTCAAAAATCTCATTTCTTCCTGCTGGATCAAGTCCTGCTGTTGGTTCATCAAGAATAAGATAATCAGGCCTCATGGCTATAACTCCAGCTATTGCTACTCTTCTCTTTTGTCCACCACTTAAATCAAATGGTGATTTATCTTTAATTTCATCAAAGTTAAATCCAACTGCTTGTAATGCATCTTTTACTCTTTCTTTTACTTCTGCTTCTGACAGTCCTAAATTTAAAGGACCAAAGGCAACATCCTTTTCTACTGTTTCTTCAAATAGTTGATATTCAGGATATTGGAATACAAGTCCTACGCTTTGCCTTATTTTTCTAAGATCAGCCTTTTCAGCATTAACCTGTACATCATCTACCGTAATAGTTCCAGTAGTAGGCATTTCTAAACCATTTAAAAGTTGTATAAATGTAGATTTACCAGAACCTGTATGACCAATTATTCCAATAAAATCACCCTTTTCTATATTTACACTAACATCATCTAAAGCAACTGTTCTAAATGGTGTTCCTTCACTATATATATATGTAATATTCTCTGCTTTTATCGACATAATTCATCCACCAATTCCTTTTTTGTTATCAAATCTGTTGGAATATCTATACCTTCTAATGACAACTCATAGGCAAGCTCTGTTACCTGAGGAACATCCAAGCCAAACTTCTTTATTTGCTCAACATTTTTAAATACTTCCTTTGGTGTTCCATCAATTTTTATAGTACCCTTATCCATTATTATTACTCTATCTGCTTGAACTGCTTCATCCATATAGTGTGTTATTAATAGGATAGTCTTTCCTTCTTCTTTATTAAGCTTTTTAATAGTGTCAATAACTTCCTTTCTTCCAGACGGATCAAGCATAGCTGTAGGCTCATCTAAAATTATGCACTCAGAATTTAAAGCAAGAACGCCAGCTATAGCAATTCTCTGCTTTTGTCCACCAGATAATAGATGAGGTGGTCTCTTTCTAAATTCATACATTCCTACAATATTTAATGCTTCATCAACTCTTCTTCTTATTTCTGAAGGTTCAACGCCTTGGTTTTCAGGTCCAAATGCTATATCCTCTTCAACAATAGTAGCAACTAATTGATTATCAGGGTTTTGAAATACCATACCTGCTGTTTGTCTTATATCCCAAAGCTTATTGTCATCAGAAGTATCCATTTCATTTACATAAATTTTACCTTCTGTTGGTAATAATAATGAGTTTATTAGTTTAGCTAAGGTTGATTTTCCTGAACCATTATGTCCAAGAATAGCTGTAAACTCACCTCTTTTAATATTTAAGCTAATACCATTTAAAGCATACTTATCTGTATCATTATTAGAGCCATCATTATATTTAAATTTGACATTTTCTATTTTGATTATATCCACGTAAACCTCCTAGTTAACTTCCTGTTATGGATAATCATTATATATTAATTTCCCATATATTTTTACCCATAAACTTGAATTAAAATCATTATTAAAGCTTAAAAAGATTTTTAAATTTTAAATTTTAAATTTTAATAATAATCTTAATATATATAGAAAATTAATTCAAGCAGAATAGGGATTAAGTTATACTTAAAAAGTTTGACTTAATCCCCTTCTTTTAGCTTAAACTAATTCAATTATCGCCATTTCTGCCGCGTCGCCTCTACGAGGTCCTAACTTCATTATTCTCGTATAGCCTCCGTTTCTATCGGCATACTTAGGAGCAATTTCTTCAAATAATTTATATACTACGTCTTTGTCGTAAATATATGCTAATGCTTGACGTCTTGCATGTAGATCGCCTCTTTTTCCAAGAGTAATCATTTTTTCAGTAACTTTTCTTAACTCTTTTGCACGAGTTGTAGTTGTTACGATTCTTCCATTTGCTAATAAACTTGCTGTTAAGTTTCTTAACATGGCTACTCTATGATAAGTAGGGCGACCAAGCTTTCTGTGCATACCCATGCTTAGCCCTCCTTATGAATCTAATTTTCGTTTTTTCTCAAAGACAAACCTAACTCTTCAAGTTTTTTCTGTACCTCATCTAAAGATTTCTTTCCAAGATTTCTTACTTTCATCATGTCTTCTTCAGTCTTGTAAGTAAGCTCTTCAACAGAATTTATTCCTGCTCTCTTTAGACAGTTATATGATCTAACCGATAAATCAAGTTCCTCTATAGTCATTTCTAAGACTTTTTCTTTGACATCTTCTTCTTTTTCAACCATTATCTCTACTTCATTTACACGTTCAGTCAATGCAATGAATAGATTAAGATGTTCGTTCAATATTTTTGCTCCTAATGCTACTGCCTCAACAGGTTCTATAGTACCATTAGTCCAAACTTCAAGTGTCAATTTGTCAAAGTCTGTTCTATTACCAACTCTAGTGTCCTCTACTGTGAAATTAACTTTCTTAACTGGTGTATAGATTGAATCTATAGGAATAACACCTATACTTTGGTTTTCCTTCTTATTTCTTTCAGAAACTACATAGCCACGACCAGATTCCATTTCCATCTCGATAATTAGCTCTGCACCTTCTTCAAGAGTAGCAATATGCAAATCTTCATTTACTATTTCTACATCTACACCAGTAATTATATCAGCAGCTGTAACTTCTTTTGGACCCTTAGCATCAATTAATAATTGAACGGGTTCATTAACACGCTTTATAGCAGCGATATTTTTTATGTTAAGAATTATTTCTGAAACATCTTCTCTTACTCCTGGTATTGTTGAGAATTCATGCAATACACCTTGAATATTGATTGATGTCACAGCAGCACCAGGTAACGATGAAAGAAGTATTCTTCTTAATGAATTTCCTAAAGTTGTTCCATATCCTCTTTCTAATGGTTCAAGAACAATCTTGCCATATGTGTTTTTATCATTTTTTTCAATTAAGGTTATATTAGGTTTTTCAATTTCGATCATCCCAAACCCTCCTTAGATTTATTTATTATGTCGAGGGTAATAATTCTTAAATCAACCATTATTTAGAATACCACTCAACAATTAGATGCTCTTCAATTGGTATTTCAATATCTGCTTTAGTAGGAACTGCTATTATTCTACCTTTTAAATTATCAGGCTCTACTTGTAACCATTGAGCAACTGATACTTTATGGTTTTCTACTATAGATTTGAATTTAGGGAGACTCTTGCTTGTTTCCTTTACTGCTATTTCATCGCCTACTTTAAGAATCATAGAAGGTACATCAGCTTTTTTACCATTAACTGTAAAATGTCCATGTACTACTAATTGTCTTGCTTCGGCTCTTGAAGCGGCAAAACCTAATCTATATACAACATTATCAAATCTTTGCTCTAGTAAAGATAATAGATTACTACCTGTTACTCCTTGCATTTTATTTGCAATATTGAAGTATTCTGCAAATTGTCCTTCTAATACACCATAATATCTCTTAACCTTTTGCTTTTCTCTTAATTGTATACCGTGGTTAGTAAGTTTTTTCTTGTTTTGTCCATGCTGACCAGGAGCAGTATTTCTTCTTGCTATTGAGCACTTATCAGTGTAACATCTGTCACCCTTTAAGTATAGCTTAAGTCCTTCTCTTCTACATTGTCTGCATGAAGGTCCAGTATATCTTGCCATTTTTTCACCTCACCTTTCCTATACTCTTCTACGTTTAGGTGGTCTACAACCATTGTGAGGTATTGGAGTAACGTCTTTTATCAAGCTTACTTCTAAACCCGCTGCTTGTAATGATCTTATCGCAGCTTCTCTACCTGCACCAGGTCCCTTAACGTATACTTCTACTGTCTTTAAACCGTGTTCCATAGCTCCCTTAGCAGCTTGCTCAGCTACCATAGATGCAGCATATGGAGTAGATTTCTTTGATCCTTTAAATCCTAATTGTCCTGAACTTGCCCAAGAAATTGCATTTCCTTGCATGTCAGTTAATGTTACTAATGTATTGTTAAAGGTTGACTTAATATGAGCCTGACCTTTTTCAATATTCTTACGTTCTTTTTTTCTAACTCTTGTAGTTTTAGTTTGTTTTTTTCCAGCCATTTAAGTCACCTCCTATTTCTTATTCTTCTTTCCTGCTATTTTCTTAGGACCTTTTCTAGTTCTAGCATTATTTTTAGTGTTTTGTCCTCTTACAGGCAATCCCTTCTTGTGTCTTAAGCCTCTGTAACAGTTGATTTCTTTTAATCTCTTAATATTTAAAGAAATCTCTCTTCTTAAGTCACCTTCTACAGGGTGTTTGTCTATTTCTGCTCTTAATTTTGCTACTTCATCTTCTGTCAAATCTTTAACTCTTGTATCAGGATTAATTCCTGTTATTTGTAGAATTTTCTTTGATGTAGGTCTTCCTATACCGAATATATAAGTCAAACCTATTTCTACTCTTTTATCTCTTGGTAAGTCAACACCAGCTATTCTGGCCATTAAGCGTACACCTCCTACGTTTTTCGTTTACCTTTCTTGTAGTTTGATATCTTGCGCTCATACTAATTAATCATATTTTGCATTAGTATCAATCCATAAACATCTCGAACAATTTAATGTTGTATGAAGAATCAGAACGATTCTTCCAGAGCGAAGCTTGCTTCGCGATACAGAAAATCCGAAGGATTTTCCCAATGCGAACTCTATTTCGCTAATGAAGAACCGAAGGTTCTTCCATAAAGTGAACTTTGCTTCGCGATACAGAAAATCCGAAGGATTTTCCCAATGCGAAACTTGTTTCGCTATTTATCCTTGCTTTTGTTTGTGTTTTGGATTTTCACAAATTACCATTACTTTGCCTTTTCTTTTTATAATCTTACATTTTTCACAAATTGGTTTTACTGATGGTCTTATCTTCATTTCCAACCACATTCCTTTCTTTAAGGTATGCTCTCTATTTCTTTCTCCAAGTAATTCTACCTCTTGTTAAATCATAAGGTGATAACTCTACAGCAACCTCGTCTCCTTCAAGGATTCTGATATAGTTCATTCTCAGTTTGCCTGAAATATGAGCTAATATCTGATGTCCATTTTGAAGCTCGACTTTAAACATTGCGTTTGGTAAAGCTTCGAGAACTTTTCCTTCAACTTCGATTACATCCTTTTTGGACATTGATTTCTCAACCTCCATTCTAATGCTTATCTGTCAAGAATGGCTCTAAGAGCTTTCTTACAGTAGCATCGTTGATTTTTTGATTACTATTCAACATATTGATAAAATCCTCTAAAATCGTATTATAAACGATTAAATGCTTTATTTTCTTTTTCTTTGGTGAGCTTAGTTTTCTTAAGTCGCCATCTACAACTAAAACAAAGCTTTCATCTATAATATCCAATATTACAAAAACCCTGTTTCTGTCTCTTCCTGCTTTTGATTTTACAACTTGACCTTTTTGTAAACCAAATGTTGTATCCATTATTCACCTCTTACAATATTGTCAATAACTCCGGTTCTCCATCTGTTATAGCAACTGTATGCTCATAATGTGCTGATGGTTTACCGTCAAGTGTAACTACAGTCCAATCATTGTTTAAAATACTCACATGATATTTTCCTGCATTTATCATAGGTTCTATTGCTAAAACCATACCTTTTTGCAATCTCGGTCCTTTACCAGGACTACCGAAATTTGGAATTTGAGGCTCTTCATGCATTTTCTTTCCAACACCATGCCCAACAAAGTCTCTTACTACAGAGAACCCAAAGCTTTCAGCATAGGTCTGAATAGCATGTGAGATGTCTGACAATCTAAATCCAGGTTTTGCATACTTAATGCCTTCATAAAAACTCTGTCTTGTGACATCTATTAGTTTTTGCTTTTCACTATCTATTTGACCAACTGGATAAGTTTTTGCTCCATCTCCAACATAGCCATCAAATACAGCTCCAATGTCAACACTAATAATGTCGCCATCCTTTAGTCTTACTGATGAAGAGGGAATTCCATGAACAACCTCTTCATTGACAGATGTACATATTGAGGCAGGAAAACCGTTATAGCCTTTAAATGCAGGGATTGCATTGCAAGATAAAATATACTCATAAACCAGTTTATCAAGCTCTAAAGTGCTTATACCAGGTTTAATATGCTTTTTAACTAACTCATGCGCTCCTGCAACTATTCTTCCGGCCTTTCTCATAATTTCTATTTCTCTTTGAGTCTTAATAATAATCATATTATTCGCCTCTTAATCCTGAAATTATGTCATTTCTTACTTTGTCTATTGATTGATCACCATCAATGTTTAGTATTATACCTTTTTTAGTATAGTATTCAATTAATGGTTTAGTTTGCTTAGTATAGACATCAAGTCTTTTTATCACATTTTCCTTGACATCATCTTTTCTTTGAAACAATTCGCCCCCACATTCATCACAGATACCTTCACGTTTTGACTTGTTATAAATCACATGATATGAATGGCCGCAGTTTTTGCAAACTCTTCTTCCGGCAGTACGCTCTATCAATAATTCTAAATCTATTTCTAGATTTATAACATAATCTAACTTCTGTCCCATATCGCTAAGCAATTTGTCAAACGCATTTGCTTGCTCAATAGTCCTTGGAAAACCATCTAGTAAAAATCCATCTTTACAATCATCCTGTGAAATTCTATCTTTTACAATTTCAACAGTCAAATTATCTGGAACTAAAAGTCCTTCTTCAAGATATTTTTTTACCTTTTTCCCAATCTCTGTCTCTTCTTCTATATTTCTTCTGAAAATATCACCAGTAGAAATATGCAAAATTTTAAATTCATTTACTATTGCTTTTGCTTGAGTACCTTTACCTGCACCAGAAGGTCCCAATAATATAGCTATCATTACAGTATCTCCTCTTTAATAATAGTCTGCATGACTGTGCATGTAGGCATTTTTTTCTTATAGTCTATTTTAAGAATCCCTTATAATGTCTCATAATCATTTGGGCTTCTATTTGTTGCATTGTTTCTAAAGCAACACCAGTTGCAATTAACAATGAAGTTCCACCGAAATTCACATTTAGGTTAGTAAATGCAAATACTAATGTTGGTGTAGATGCCATAACAGCAAGTGCTACAGCTCCAACGATTGTTACTCTATTTAAAACTTTCTTCAAATAATCTGCTGTTGGTCTACCAGGTCTTATACCAGGTATAAATCCACCGTTATCTCTCAAATTATTAGCATATTCAAAAGGATTGAACTGTATAGCCGTATAGAAGTAAGTAAAGAATATTATAACAAAAGTATTTAATATTGAATAAATCCATATACCTGGAGTTCCAGGATTTAATGAAAACCAATATCCTATTCCACTACTCCAACTAGGAATAAAGAATGCTAATGTTTGTGGTATTTGCAAGAATGTCGATGCAAATATTACTGGCATAACTCCTGCCATAAGCAACTTCAATGGAATATGAGTGCTTTGACCACCATACATTTTTCTTCCTACAACTCTCTTAGCATATTGTACATTTACTTTTCTTTCAGCTTGCTGAATAGCAATTACGCCTACTATAATAAAGAATGCAAATACTAAGAATATTAATATTTCCCAAATTTTAACTGTTCCAACGCTGAATAAGGCAATTGTTCTACCAATATCAGTAGGTATTCTTGATAATATACCTGTGAATATTATAATTGAAATACCATTTCCAATTCCTTTTTCAGTTATTTGCTCCCCTAACCACATCAAAAATGCTGTACCAGCTGTTAACACTATAACAACTACTGTAACTGACAAAAAGCTTTTGTTAATAACAGCCTGGTTGAAAAATCCTACGCTGTAAGCAATAGCTTGAATTACTGCCAATATAACAGTGACATATCTAGTCCATTGTCCCATTATTTTCTTTCCATCTTCACGCTTGAAAATTTCTTCAAGCTTAGGGAAAGCTATTGCCAATAATTGAAGTATAATTGATGATGTAATGTAAGGATAAATGTTAAGCGCAAATACTGTGAAGTCTTTAAATGCTCCACCAGCCATTAGATTAAAGAAGTCTAAAATCCCAGCGCTTGTTCCTGAACTTTCAAAAATACTTTTTATTACCGAACGATCTATAAATGGTACTGGTATAACAGAACCTAGTCTATATACCACTATCATTAATAGTGTAAAAAGTATTCTCTTACGTAGATCAGGTATTTTCCATGCATTTCTCATTGTTTCAAACAATTAGATCACCTCTACTTTTCCACCAGCAGCTTCAATCTTCTCAACTGCAGATTTACTAAATTTATTTGCTTTTACTGTTAGTTTTTTTGTTACTTCGCCATTACCTAAAACTTTTACACCGTCGAGCTGTTTCTTTAGTATACCTGTTTCTTTTAAAAGATCTGGAGTAATAGTTGCTCCATCTTCAAACATTTCATTTAAAACTTCTACATTTATCTCTGCATATTGAGTAGCAAAAATATTTGTGAATCCTCTTTTTGGAAGTCTTCTGTAAAGAGGCATCTGTCCACCTTCAAAACCTGGTCTAACACCACCGCCTGAACGAGCATTTTGTCCTTTTTGTCCCTTACCGCTTGTTTTACCTTGTCCTGAAGCTGTACCCCTTCCTAGTCTCTTTCTTTCTTTAACACTACCAGGATTAGGTTTTAATTCATGAAGTTTCATCTGTACACCTCCTTATAGTTATTATTCTACAACCTCTACCATATGTTTAACTTTGAAAATCATGCCTCTTATCGCTGCATTGTCTTCATGTTCAACAACATGATTTATCTTTTTTAATCCTAAAGCTTTAATTGTTGCTCTTTGAGCAGGTGTTTTTCCAATTAAACTTTTAGTTTGTTTTATTTTTATTGTTGCCATTAGTGTTCACCTCTTAACCTAAAATCTCTTCTACTGATTTCCCTCTAATTCTAGCTACGTCTTCAGGTTTTTTAAGGGATTTTAAGGCTTCCATCGTTGCATTAACCATATTTCTTGGGTTGTTTGATCCAAGAGACTTAGTTCTTATGTCTTTAACTCCAGCAAGCTCTAATACAGCACGAACAGGTCCACCAGCTATAATTCCAGTACCTTGTGATGCAGGTTTAATAAGAACTTTACCAGCGCCAAACTCTCCAATCATTTCATGAGGTACTGTTGTATCTTTAAGCGGCACTTCAATCATTCTTTTCTTTGCATCTTGGATAGCTTTTCTTATAGCATCTGGTATTTCAATAGCCTTAGCCATTCCTATACCTACATGGCCGTTCTCGTCTCCAACAACAACCAACACGCTGAATCTAAAGTTTCTACCACCTTTAACAACTTTAGTAACACGGTTAATGCTGATGACTTTCTCTTTAATGTCTTCTATTTGATTTGCATCAATACGTCCACGTTGTTCCATTGCCTTTCCTCCTTTTTAAAAATCAAGTCCGTTTTCTCTTGCGCCATCTGCAAGGGATTTTACTCTGCCATGGTATAAATATCCGCCTCTGTCAAACACAACAGATTTAATACCTTTTTCTACTGCTCTTTTTGCTACTTCAGCTCCTACAACCTTAGCTGCTTCAACCTTTGTCATTTCAGCAACCTTTGCTGCTATTTCCTTATCAATTGTTGAAGCTTGAACTAAAGTCTTACCAGCTGCATCATCTATAATTTGAGCATAAATGTTTGTAGAGCTTCTATATACATTCAGTCTTGGTCTCTCAGGAGTTCCTACAATTTTATTTCTAATTTTGTTGTGCCTTTCAACTCTTTTCTTATTTCTATCTGCTTTCTTTAGCACTTTTACTCACTCCTTTCCGTTATTTACCAGTCTTACCAGCTTTACGTCTAATTACTTCGTTAGAGTATTTAATACCTTTACCTTTATATGGCTCTGGTCTTCTCCAGTCTCTAATTACCGCAGCATAGTTTCCAACTTGTTGTTTATCTATACCCTTAACAATAATCTTACCTTGGATGTTTCCACCACCAGCTTCAACTACTGTTTCTATTCCACTTGGATCTTCCATTTCAACGGGATGGGAATATCCTAAGCTTAGTACAAGCTTGTTTCCTTGTTTTTGTGCTCTATAACCAACACCAATAATTTCTAGAACTTTCTCGTATCCGTCTGTTACGCCAACAATCATATTGTTTAGTAAAGTTCTTGTTAAGCCATGTAATGATCTGCTCATTTTCTCATCGTTTGGTCTAGATACTGTGATGCTTCCTTCTGAAACTTCTATTTTCATCAACTTTGAAAGCTGTTGCTCTAAAGTTCCTTTAGGTCCTTTAACTGTTACAAAATTACTGTCAGTTATCTTAACTTCTACGTTACTTGGCAGATTTATAGGCTTTAATCCTATTCTTGACATTTGTACAGCACCTCCTTATTTTTTATGTTAACTGTTATAATCTTTAGATTTATTAAAAATCAATTTGTTAATTTGCATTTAATATCTATTCTTATCAAATAGTTATTACCATACGTAGCAGATTACTTCTCCGCCTACTCCGTTTTTTCTTGCTTTTCTATCTGTCATGATGCCCTTTGATGTTGAAATAACCGCTATTCCTAATCCTCCTAAAACCTTTGGAGTTTCGTCTTTTTGTACATAAACTCTTAGTCCTGGCTTAGATATTCTCTTTATACCAGTTATAACTCTTTCCTTGTTATTAACGTACTTAAGTTCTATTCTTATAATACCTTGCTTGCCGTCATCTATTACATCAAAGCCTTTTATATAGCCTTCTTCTAATAAAATTGTTGCTATTTCCTTTTTAATTTTAGAAGCAGGAACATCTACAAATTCATGTTTTGCATGATTACCGTTTCTAATTCTTGTTAGCATATCTGCAATTGGATCTGTCATTACCATATAAGTAACCTCCTTCCATTCATAAGTTTACCAACTAGCTTTCTTAACTCCTGGTATTTGTCCTTTGTAAGCTAGCTCTCTAAAGCATATACGGCAAATTCCGTATTTTCTTAAATAAGAATGAGGTCTTCCGCAAATTTTACATCTGCTGTACTCTCTTGTAGAAAACTTTTGTTTTCTGCTGTGTTTTACTTTTAAAGATGTTTTAGCCAATTTTTACTCCTCCTATTACTTACTAAAAGGCATTCCCATTAATCTTAATAGTTCTCTTGCTTCCTCATCTGTTTTAGCAGTTGTCGTAATAATTATGTCCATACCTCTTAATTTATCTATTTTATCATAATTGATTTCTGGGAAGATTAATTGTTCTTTGATACCTAGAGCATAGTTTCCTCTACCATCAAATGAAGTTTTTGAAACTCCTCTGAAATCTCTAACTCTTGGCAATGATATGTTTACTAACTTATCGAAGAACTCATACATTTTATCTCCTCTAAGAGTTACCTTGCAACCTATTGGCATGCCTTCTCTTATTTTAAAGTTAGAAACAGATTTCTTTGCTTTTGTAGTAACAGGTTTTTGACCAGCTATCAATGTCATTTCTTCAACAGCTGATTCTAAGAATTTCGCATTATCCTTAGCTTCGCCAACTCCCATGTTAATAGTAATTTTTTCAATCTTTGGTGCCTGCATTACACTTTTATATTTAAAAGTTTCCATAAGCGCTGGCACAACATTATTTTTATATGTTTCAAGCAATCTTGAAGCCATCTACATGTACCTCCTTTCGAGCATTATTCTAATGTTTCACCACATTTTTTACATACTCTAACTTTTTTGCCATTATCTAAAAATTTCTTTTCTGTTCTTACGCCTTGCTTGCACTTATTGCAATAAATCATAACATTTGATACATTGATAGAGCCTTCCTTGTGTATGATACCAGCTTGCTGCATATCTCTGCTAGCTTTTTTATGCTTAGTTACCATATTTACACCTTCAACAATTACTCTGTTGTCTTTTGGAAAACAAGTAAGTATTTTACCTGATTTGCCCTTATCTTTACCTGCAATAACTACAACTTTATCACCTTTTTTAACGTGCATATTGACCCACATTCCTTTCTTCGAAGTTGAGAACTCTTACATCCTCTATTATAACACTTCTGGTGCTAAAGAGATTATTTTCATGAAATTTCCATCTCTTAATTCCCTTGCTATAGGTCCAAATATACGAGTACCTATTGGTGTGTTATCATCTTTTATTATAACAGCTGCATTTTCATCAAATTTGATGTAAGTTCCATCATTTCTTCTTACACCCTTTGTAGTTCTTACAACTACAGCCTTTACAACATCACCCTTCTTAACAACTCCGCCGGGTATTGCCGTTTTAACAGTAGCAACTATTATATCTCCGATATTTGCATACTTTCTGCCTGAACCACCCATTACTCTTATAACAAGTATTTCTTTAGCTCCTGAATTATCTGCAACTCTTAATCTTGATTCGTTTTGTATCATTTATTAAACCTCCCTTCAATTGTTGTAGGGTTATTTCGCTTTTTCAACAATTTCAACTAATCTCCATCTTTTATCTTTTGATAACGGTCTAGTCTCCATTATTTTTACGATATCACCGATTTGACACATATTTTCTTCATCGTGTGCTTTATATTTTTTAGTATTTTTTACTTGTTTATTATAAAGAGGATGTGCTACGAGTTTTTCTGTAGCAACTACTATTGTCTTATCCATTTTATTGCTAACAACTTTACCAATTCTTACTTTTCTATTGTTTCTTTCCAACTTAATAGTCCTCCTTTCTCATGTTATTGCACATTAACATTGAGTTCTCTTTCTCTTAAAACTGTTTTTATACGTGCAATGTCTTTTTTAACTTTATTTATTCTTAATGGATTCTCTAGTCCTCCAGTAGCAAGTTGAAATCTCAAATTAAACAATTCTGTTTTCAATTCTGCTAGGGATTGATTCAATTCATTGACAGTCTTTTCTCTTATTTCTTTAGCTTTCATTTGCTTCACCATCCTTTTCTATCGCCTCATCAGCTTTAGCAACGAACTTACATTTCATAGGCAACTTATGCATGGCAAGTCTCATGGCTTCTCTTGCTATCTCCTCTGTAACCCCTGTCATTTCAAACAAGACTCTACCTGGTTTTACAACTGCTACCCAGTACTCAGGAGATCCTTTACCTTTACCCATACGAGTTTCAGCAGGTTTTTTTGTAACTGGTTTATCTGGGAATATCTTTATCCAAATTTGACCGCCTCTTTTTACGTATCTGGTCATCGCTCTTCTGGCAGCTTCTATTTGGTTTGATGTAACCCAAGCTGGTTCTAATGCTTGAAGCCCATACTCACCATATGCTAAAGTATTGCCTCTGGTAGCTACTCCAGTCATTCTTCCTCTAAATTGTTTACGATGTTTAACTCTTTTAGGCATTAACATAATTAACTTCCTCCTTCCTTAAGTACTGACTACTTTTTTTCTTTCTTTAAGTTATTATTTTGCTTATTACTGTTGTTTGGTTTTCTTTTTTTCTTGTTATCTTTATTTTCAGTTTGTACAGGAGCTTTTATAGCAGCATCTTCTTGACTAGAAATAAGAGTTTTTCCTAATATTTCACCTCTACAAATCCAAACTTTAACACCTATCTTACCATAAGTTGTATCTGCTTCAGCAGTTCCGTAGCTTATGTCAGCTCTTAGTGTTTGAAGAGGAATTGTTCCTTCAGTATATCTTTCATCTCTCGCCATATCAGCGCCATTCAATCTACCAGATACTAATGTTTTTATACCTTTTGCTCCAACCTTCATCGTTCTTTGCATAGCTTGCTTCATTGCTCTTCTGAATGAAACCCTCTTTTCAATTTGACTTGCTATGCTTTCTGCAACTAATTGTGCATCTAACTCCGGTGTTTTTACTTCTTCAACATTTACTATAGCAGTTTTTCCAGTTATTTTCTCAACACTGTTTTTAAGTGTTTCAACACCTGTACCGCCTTTTCCTATAATCATTCCAGGTTTAGCAGTATAAACAGTTACTTTGATTCTACTAGCAAACCTTTCAATTTCAACTTTGGCTATTCCTGCTTGGTATAGGCTTTTCTTTATAAATTCACGAACTTTATAATCTTCAACAAGATTTATATGGAAGTCTTTTTTATCAGCGTACCATTTTGAATCCCAATCTTTATTTATTCCAACTCTCAGTCCATGAGGATTAACTTTTTGGCCCATTAATTTACCTCCTTTACTAATCTCTCTCTTTTACTACTACACCTATATGGCTAGTTCTTTTTAGTATTTTAAATGCTCTACCTTTTGATCTTGGTCTCCATCTTTTCAATGTAGGACCTTGGTTTGAATATACTTCAGATATAAACAAATTATCTCTATTCATATCAAAATTATTCTCTGCGTTAGCAGCAGCTGATTTAACAACTTTTTCTAATATTTTAGCACCTTTATTAGGTGTAAACTTTAATATTGAAAGTGCTTCGTCAACACTTCTTCCTCTAACCATGTCACATATGAATCTCATCTTTCTAGGTGAAATTCTAACGTACTTAGCGATTGCTTTAGCTTCCACTTTAGCTACCTCCCTTCACTTATTTAACTTTTGAAGATTTTTCTGTCTTGTCATGTCCTCTATAAGTCCTTGTTGGAGCAAATTCACCCAACTTATGTCCTACCATATCTTCAGTTATATATACAGGAACGTGCTTTCGTCCATCATGTATAGCTAATGTGTGTCCTATCATTTCAGGGAATATCGTAGATCTTCTTGACCATGTCTTTAATATTTCTTTTTTATTTGCTTCATTCATAGCAACAATTTTCTTTAAAAGACTTGGTTCACAATAAGGTCCCTTTTTTAATGATCTACCCATCTACTATTTCCTCCTTTCACAAAACCTGTTTTATTATTTATCTCTTCTTGTCTTAACAATCATCTTATCAGACTTTTTGTGTTTCTTACGAGTCTTATATCCAAGAGCTGGTTTACCCCATGGAGTTACTGGTGCTGGTCTTCCTACTGGAGATCTACCTTCACCACCACCGTGTGGATGGTCATTAGGGTTCATAACGCTACCTCTTACTGTTGGTCTTATACCCATGTGTCTCTTTCTACCAGCTTTACCGATAGTAATATTTTCATGATCTATGTTACCAACTTGACCGATTGTAGCTCTGCACTCCATACTTACCATTCTAACTTCACCGCTTGGTAGTCTAACTTGTGCATATTTTCCTTCTTTAGCCATTAACTGTGCCCAGTTACCAGCTGATCTTACTAATTGTGCTCCCTTACCAACCTTTAATTCAATGTTATGAATTGTTGTACCTACAGGGATATTTTTTAGTTTTAATGTATTTCCAACTTTTATATCTGCTTCACTACCTGACATTATAACATCGCCAACTTTTAACTTATATGGTGCTATTATATATCTCTTCTCTCCGTCAACATAGTGTACTAAAGCTATATTAGCACTTCTGTTTGGATCGTACTCTATAGTAGCTATTTTTCCAGGAATACCGTCTTTATCTCTTTTGAAATCTATGATTCTATAGTGTCTCTTTTCTCCGCCACCTTTATGACGAACTGTTATACGTCCATAAGCGTTTCTTCCCGCTTTCTTTCTTAAAGGAGCTAAAAGAGATTTCTCAGGCTCATTTGTTGTTATCTCTTCAAAAGTAGAAACAGTCATCTGTCTTAAAGCTGGAGAAGTAGGTCTAAATTTTTTTATACCCATGAGAATTTCCTCCTTTTAATTAACTGAGTTATTTTATCAACTCTTTTATCTTGAATCAGAAATATTTTAGAACTTATTAGTTCATTCCTTCAAAGAATTCTATTTCTTTACTATCTTCTGTTAATGTAACAATAGCTTTCTTCCAACTTGGTCTTCTGCCCATTGAAGCACCTTGTCTCTTCATTTTTCCAAGCATATTTACTGTATTTACGCTTTTTACTTTAACTCCGAAAACTTGCTCAATAGCATTTTTTATTTCTGTTTTGTTGGCTTTTTTATCCACTTCGAAAGTGTATCTTTTATCAGCCATTATGTCCATGCTTTTTTCTGTCACTATTGGTCTTCTTATTAAATCATGTGGATTGTACATTATGCGTATACCTCCTCCACTTTATTTACTGCTTCTTTTGTTATTATGAAAGAATCACAGTTTAAAATATCATATACGTTTATTGTATTTACATACGCTGTTTTAACACCTGGAATATTGCTTGCTGCTCTAATAACATTCTCATCTCTCTCAGGTATTACTATTAAAGATTTCTTATTTGCTTTTAAATTTGATAAAACTTTTACCATTTCTTTTGTTTTAGCTTGTGCTAATGTTAAGCTATCTAATACTATTATTTCATTATCAGCAACTTTTGAGCTTAACGCAGATTTAAGAGCAAGTCTCTTAACCTTTTTAGGTAATGAATAACTATAATCTCTTGGTTTTGGTGCGAATACAACTCCGCCGCCTTTCCATTGTGGAGATCTGATACTACCTTGTCTTGCACGTCCTGTTCCTTTTTGTCTCCAAGGCTTTCTACCGCCTCCTCTAACTTCAGCTCTTGTTTTTGCTGATTGTGTTCCTTGTCTTTGATTAGCTAAATAGTTTTTTACAGCCTCATACATT
>JBPOHM010000091.1:0-5711 GCA_052035585.1 Bacillota bacterium | reverse complement strand
CTGTAAAAACAGCTCCATCCTTTAGTACGCGTTGTCTTTCTTCACATTTATTAAATGCATCTAGGTTCTCCCAAACAGTTGCAGGTGCTTTTCCATATAAGGCTTCTCTCTCTTCCTCTGTGTAATGTTCAAAAACATCCTCTTCACTACGATACTCTCTATCTGTGTCTAGATAGAAGGATGGTTCTCCAGCCTTCTTAGATATTTGTTTTTCAAGCTCTTCAGTACTAAGACCACTCTTTATAGCTGCATTTATACCATCAAACATTGCTTGATAACATGCTGCCAATGCTAAATAAGTGTTTGTATATGGATTAGGAGATCTTAATTCAAATCTTGTTGCAAGTGGATTATCAATGTCCTTTATTAATCCTATTAACACAGATCTGTTTCTTGATGGACTTTCCTTATCTCCACCTAGAGATGTTACTATACAAACAGGTGCTTCAAAGCCTGGCTTTAATCTGTTAAATGCATCATTTGTTGCTGTTACAAAAGGATTGATAACCTCATAATTTTTAAGAATACCCATCAATGCTCCATATCCTATTTCACTTAAATAGTCCCTCCTCATATCCTTAGGAGCAAAGAGATTAATTCTTTTTCCAGCCTTTGTTTTTATTGCTACACCTAGATGAATATGCTCTCCATTTCCAGCGACACCTTCTAATGGTTTAGCCTTAAAGCTTACTACTAAGCCATGAATTCTAAACATATCCTCTAATAGCTCTCTAACTAGGATTTCATTATCTGCTGCTTGTAATGGATTAGAATATTTCCAATCTATTTCTAATTGCTCCATTACATGAGTTACTCTTCCTGATGCATCGATAGTATTAGTTATTCCACCAACCTCTTTATGAGCCATTTCAGGCTCTAAGCCATATTTTTCAAGCTCTATGATACTCTTTTCAATTACTGTTCTAATTGTTCCCATAGTTCTCTTCCAATATTGCTCTTTAAGTGTTTGAGATGCTGATAATGCTTCTAAATCAGCACTTTGCTCTGGTGTTTGAACCCACATTTCAAGCTCAGTAGCACTTGTTAATAGTACTTCTTCTATTTCATCAAATTTAAATCCATACTTTTCACAAATTTGAGGATTTTCACATAGCAAATCCTTAATTTTATTTTTAAAGTTATCTGTTGCTCTCTTTAGTATTGATCGTGAGCAAACCTCCTTACGATTATGAACAAGGAAGGCTGGTATTTTAAGTGTTCCTATAGGAAGCATATTTTCTTCACAAATAAATTCGTTATTATAATCAACAAACCATGTACAATTAAGATCAGGTACTAGGTCAACTCTTGCATTGTTTAATATAGCAATACCTTGAAGCTCAACACTCGATCCATCTGTCTGTATTCCGTACTTAAGCATGTTTTCCATATCATCTAAAAATAGTTTAACTGGGATTTTTTCATCTGTACCATTGCCTCCGATATCAATTCCCATCAGTGATACAAATTTAATCTCAGGATGGTCATTTAAAATTTCTGTTAAGGCTTCTTTTGTGTGGTAATCCGATTTAATTGTGTAAATCTTGTTTTTCATTTTATCATTCTCCTTCCATAGAATTATGAAGAAAATTAATTTAAAATTTTTCAAAATTCATTGTAAATTTTCTTCTATACTCATTTTGAATATTATAAGACATTCTATTATTACAATTATTACAATCATGCGAAATCTTATTCGCTCTATATATTAAAACCAACAGTCTTAAATAATTTTAAAAATAAATATAACAGATAATTCGTGTTTTAGCAAGAAAAATTTTAATAAATTTAAAATATTTTTTAAAAACATATAAAAAACACGAACAATATATTACATATATAACATATTATTCGTGCATTATAGATTTTTCATATTAGATTGAACTCTTAGTAAGTGAATTAGAAATACCACACATTTCTAATAAATCATAAGGGTCATTCATTACAAAATCTGGCTCATGTGAAACAAGGCTGTCTAAACTATTGTAGCCCCAAGAAACTATTGCAATTTTAATATTTGCTAGCTTTGCAGCTGAAATATCTCTAATTTCATCACCTACATATATTACATCTCTTGGATTAATCTTCTCTTTTTTGATTATTTTTTTAATTTTATGCTCTTTACCAAACAAGGATGAGCTAACTATGAAATCAAAAAAATCAAGATCATGATTTTGCAAGAACAAATTAACATTTTTCTTAGAATTTGATGTTATTATTGCAAGCTTAACTCCTGAGCTTTGTAATAATGGTAGGACCTCAGCATAATTGCTCATACATAAGTCTATATTTCTTATATTTTGCTTTAGAAGCTTCTTACCCTTTCTTAAGATGAAAGGAAGCTTATATTTTTTTACATTTAAATGATGCATTAATTGAAAAGCATTCATTTTTTTGGCATGATGCAATTCACTTATTTTTAGGCTTTTAAATTTATATTTATTAGAAAGCTGCTCTAATATTTTAAAGTTAACTTTCTCAGTATCAGCAATTGTTCCAGCAAAATCCAAAAAGATCTATTTAAATTTCATTAAAAGCACTCCCGTCTATTACTATATGTTTTATATTATAAAGCATAAAAATTAAAAACTTATTACAATATTATTAAAAGTTTATGAATAACATGTAAAGATTGTACCAAAAAAAATAGTATTTGTATAGACAAAATATTTATTGTTTACAAGCCTAGTAATTTATTATAATATATAATGTGATTAAATAATGATAATTAGAGGTGAATTTTAATAGTATGACAAAGAAAAAAATATTTATTATAAGCTGGATAATGACAGTTATAATCATTGCCTTTTTTATTTTTCAGGCAATAAAACCCAGCGGAGATAATAAGTTTACAATTTCTATAAAAAGCTTAGTCGATAAATCTGGTGAAGAATGTATAGTAGAGCTAGAAAAATCAGGAGTAAAGCTTCCTATAGCCTTTGAAGATCCAGAACAACAGGCAGAAGCAGTAAAAATGATAGTTTATGGTATATCAGAGGGCAGATTTATAGATGGAGCAATACCTTATAGCAATGAAAAGCTTGCAGAGCTAACAAAAGCAATAGCTGATATAGCCTTAAAATATGATCCTCGTTATCATAGTATAAAGAAATAATAAGAGTGAACTGAGCTAATATAGCATGCTTTGTTTAGCTCTTTTTTTATTTATTGAAATAGCTTTTAGTTGTTTTGATTACAACATCTGATAGAAATATAATAGCAATTATATTTGGTATTGCCATTAATCCATTTAGAGTGTCTGATATATCCCAAATAATCTTTATATCACTCGTTGCCCCTACTACAATTATACCTGAAAATATAACCTTATAAATTGAATTAAATTTATCAGTTTTAAGAAGATATTCTAAAAATTTTTCACCATAAAACGACCAGCTAATAAGGCTTAGATATGCAAAGAGCAATAAGCAAAGTGAAATTGCATAAGGAGAAAAGGCTCCTAAGCCTTGAGAATATGAAGCTATAGCTAGCTCAACTCCAGATAAGCCAGTATTCCATTTACCAGAGGAGATGATTGCAAGTCCTGTGATTGAGCAAATTAAAATAGTATCTACAAATACTTCAAATATTCCCCACATTGCCTGAACTGTTGGATGCTCTGTATCCGCCATAGCATGAGCAATTGGAGAGCTTCCAAGTCCTGCTTCGTTTGTAAACACTCCCTTTGATACTCCACTTTTAACTGCTAGCATAAAGCTTGATCCGACAAATCCCCCAACAGCAGCTGTTTCTTTAAAGGCTGATTTTAAAATTAATATAATAGAGCTATAAATATTTTGGTGATTATTAATTAGTACTATTACAGTTATAACAATATAGAAAATTGTCATGAACGGTACTATTTTTTCAGTCGTTTTTGCAATTCTTTGAACATTACCGATTATAACAAGAGAAACTAATATAGCTATTGCTATACCAGTGTATAAGGGCTTTATTTTTAATGAATTATACAAGGATGTAGATATTGAGTTAACCTGAGCCATATTACCCATCCCAAATGATGCTAGAAGTCCAAATATTGAAAAGAATATAGCTAAAAATTTGCTTTTAAGTCCATTTTGTATGTAGTACATTGGCCCACCATTTACTATTCCATTAGGTCTTTTAATTCTATATTTTACTGCTAACAGAATTTCAGCATATTTTGTTATCATACCAAAAAAAGCACTAAAAATTATCCAAAACAATGCTCCAGGACCACCAATTGCAATAGCTGTTGCTGTACCAACAATATTACCAGTACCTATTGTTCCTGCAAGAGCTGTAGTTAAGGCTTGAAATGGACTTATCATTTTTTTATTTGTGCTATTAGGCTCCTTAAAAATAGAGAATATTGTTTTATTTAACATAAACATAAATTTTCTTATCTGAAGAAAATTTGTTGTAATTGTAAAGAAAATTCCAGTACCTAATATTAAAATAATCATAATAGGCCCCCATAGAATGTCATTTATTTTTTCGTACATATTAAAAATCCTTTCTAGAATAAATGTAAGTTTCATTAAATATATTTTGATAATTGTGTTTTTATGATAAATAAAATAATTTTGGTAAAAGTATAAAAAACTAGCTATTTATAAATGTAATTGCAAATATTGACAAATTATCTAAAATATTTTATTATTATAGAAAAGGAGGGTTAACATAAAATGAAAAAAATTAAATTTATTTTTTCTGTTATATTTTCATTAATGACAGTACTTTTATCTATATATCCTGCTTATGCAGTAGATGTATTAGTACCAAACAAGGACGGAATAATCGAAGTAAAACAGAGTGTATATCAAAGTAAGTTAACTTTTACAAGAGAAGAAGCTATCGAAAATTTTGCTAATATTTTAAAAGAGCTTGGCTTGTTTAAAGGAACAGACAAAGGTTTTGAACTCGATAGAGAACCATCAAGAACAGAAGGACTTGTAATGTTAATTAGACTTCTTGGTGAAGAAGATGAAGCATTAGGTTCAAATTTAGTTAATCCATTTAAAGATGTTCCACAATGGGCAGAAAAATATGTAGCTTATGCATATGATAAGGGTTATACATCTGGGACAAGTGAGACAAAATTTGGTGCGACTGATAAATTAACCAATAATCAATTTGCTACTTTTGTATTAAGAGCTCTTGGTTATAATGATAAAAATGGTGATTTTGCTTGGGATAAAGCAATGGACACTTTGATTGAAAAGGGAATAATTCCTGTTCAATTATATGGTAAATTTACGAGGGGATATTGTGTATATATTTCATATTATGCAATGTTTGAATATTTAAAAGGTACAGAAACTCCACTTGCTATGAAACTTACACAAGATGGTAGCATTGATGAAAATATTGCAATGAGCCATGGTATACCAGTAAAGGGTAAGTTTCTAATAATATCTAATATTTATAATCAAGGTTCATATAAATTTGTATTAGATAATATTAAAAAACATATACCTGATGCCATAGGTCTTTTAGATTCTCAACTATATACAGCAAGCAAAGAAAAGTTAAACATTTTATTAGAATATATAGTTTTTGCTAATTCTAATAATCAAAATAAATTTTTATTTAATGAGTCTGATAATAATTTTTGGAATTCAGTCAACTTGTATGATGATAAACCTTATGGAAGTGTAGTTGATAAAAATAATGAGGTTATAGGATATTTTTATTTATTAGATAGTTCTAATAAAGAATATAAAATG
>JBPOHM010000029.1:0-2514 GCA_052035585.1 Bacillota bacterium | reverse complement strand
TCTTATGTTGTAAGATCAGGAGATACTTTATATAAAATTGCTACTAGAAATAAAACAACTATAGAAGTATTATTAGAGCTTAATCCTGAATTAAACACTAACCTGTTAATTCCAGGTATAGTTATGTGTGTGCCAATACCAATGGAAGATAATAATACAAATAATAACAATATGAATAAATGCCCATTTACTCCTAATGGTACTACACCGACAATGCCAGAAATGCCAACAATGCCAGAAATGCCGACAATACCAGGAATGCCAGAAATGCCAACAATGCCAGATATGCCAACAATGCCGACAACACCGACAACACCGACAACACCAATGATGCCAAATATACCAATGCAATCTACATCACCACCAGTAACACCAATACCACCTATAATGCCTATGCCACCTGTAGCACCACCTACAGATTTAGATTGTGATGGAATGAGGTATACAATTAGAAGTGGAGATACATTATATAATTTAGCGAAAAAATATGATATAACATTATATGAACTATTAAATGCTAATAGAAATATCAATCCATACAACTTACAAATAGGTCAAGTAATATGTATACCAATACCAGAAAAGAAATGCCCTTATGGTAGAGTATATACAATAGCTCAAGGTGATACGTTCGAATCTATATTAGACAGATTTGGATTTTCATATTCAGGCTTTAAGGAGGTAAATCCAGATTTTGATCCATACAATATGAGACCAGGTATGGTTATTTGTATACCAGCATTCCAACCATATCAAAGTTGTGAAACTGAGCAAACATACGTAATAGCAACAGGAGATAATTTATCAAATATTGCACAAAAATTTAGGGTTTCAACAACTGATCTTCTAGTTTTAAATCCTTACCTAAGACCAGTTGATTTCCAAGAGGTAGGATTAAGAATTTGTGTGCCAAGACCGTAACACATCTTAGATAAATAGTTATTAAATGTTTATTAGAAAGCTTAGTAGGGTTTTCCTTCGACATTATGTATATTGTTTGTATGTCGCTCTACTAAGCTTTAATGTATAAATAATATATCATTTATATAGTCTGGAGGTGTTTTTTTGCTTGATAGGGAAGAATTTATTATTGTTGGTAGTAATGATAATAGTATAAATATTGTTAAATTAGAATTATTAGATGAAGATTATATTATAGAAGAAATATTCAAAAGAGTATACAATAATAAAATAATGCTGCATAGTTGTTTATTGCTTGAAGATAAACTATATATTCTAGACTCATACAATAATATATTGATAAAATATGATATGAGTAATATGGAATATTCAGAATGCTATACAGGTAAAGATCCAAGACATTTATGTAGTTTTAAAGATAATATATATGTAACTAATTTTGAATCAGATAGCATAGCAATAATAGATGGTGCAAGCTGTAGTTTAACAGGACTAATTGCAGTTAGCTCAAAGCCACATGATATTGTTATTCATAAGGAAGATAATAAATTATATATTGCTTGCTATGAAGAAAATAAGATACTTGAATATGATATGGACAGCGGCAAAAAGAAACACCTCGAAATTGGTGGAAAACCAATGCACTTGATTTTATTTGAAAGTTATTTATTTGTTTTGTCATATCATGTTAATGGAGATATTTCAAGTGAAATATATATAATAAATTTGAATAATTATCAAATTGAAAAGAAATACCCAATTAATGAAATAACTAGCAACTTTGCATATGATAAAGAGACTAATATGCTATATATACTAGCTATTGAAAGTGGAACTGTTTACAGTATTAATTTAAATAATGAGCAAATAAAAAAACATGCACATATAAATGGATATTTAGAAAATATATTTATAAGTGCAAGACATTTACATATTATTAATTCAAGTAGAAACGACATTACAATTATAGATAAAGCTACTTCTAAGCCAATAAAAAATATAGCTTTAAATTTTAGTCCTATAAGTGAATTTAAATTACTCTGATATTAGTGTTTTAAGTATGTCATTAAAAATTTTCTCCGGATTCGAATTCCATTTATTACAGATGGATTTAGCCATTTCCTCGGTTGGAACATTAATACTTAAATTAAAAGTTACCATGCGATTATCAAGGACTTGAAAAGAAACTACATATTCATTATCACTTTTTCTGTAATAATGACCAAATAGCTCAGTTCTTCTTTTAAAGTCTTTTTGTAGATTATCAAATTTAGAATTTACTTCATTTATGAAGTACTCAGGTAGCATGTCTGCAAACATATTTATTGAATTAATGCCTTCATCAGTCAAGAAATAGTATTCATGACCATTACTAGAGTGTATATCAATAAATTTTGACTCTCTCAAATCACTTAATATTTGTTGAAGCAGAAAATATTCCATAAAATTGTTTTCTAAAACAAAGCTTGTTATCTCAACATTTGTTAGTGGTATTGAAAATTGATTAAATATATATAATAATTTTAGCTTTGATAAAGCTAATTTGTTTCCTTGCTCTAACATTTCGAACCTCCATATCAAGAAGATATAAAA
>JBPOHM010000023.1:0-18219 GCA_052035585.1 Bacillota bacterium | reverse complement strand
ATCCAGTTATCGCTACCTTTACAGGTATACCTTTTTTATTGCGTTCAAGGATTTTTTCCTTTGCTTTATCCGTCAATTTTATAACCATATATAATCACCTCTTTAAGTATAAATATTTTTTACAATTGCTTTATTATATGTTAAAGTAGTATTTTATTTCTGTGATATTATCACTATAGAGAAATATTAGATAAAACAAAATAGTACTAATGTCATCATATATATTAGTAAAATCAATTATTAATTTTATAATTCATTGCTAAAATTAATTTTTTATACTATAATATAATAAGTAAATTGGAGGTGCATAAATGCTTACTAGTATAAATGATATTGAATTCTTAAAATCAAATCTATCATTTTGGAATCAATTAAGTACTGAAGAACAAAAAATGTTTATAGAAAATGCTACTTTACTTAAGTTTCAAAAGGACAGTATTGTTTATGATAGAAGTGAAAGCTGTAAAGGCTTAACTATTGTTAAGTCTGGTAATTTACGTGCATATATGCTATCTGAATCAGGTAAGGAAATTACATTATATAGATTATTTGAAAATGACTGTTGTATATTGACAGCTAATTGCTTATTAAAAAATATTACCTTCGATATAATAATTGAAGCAGAAAAGGATTGTGAAATAATTTTAGTGCCATTTTCAGTATATGGTAAACTAAGTAACTCAAATGTCTTTGTTCAAGACTTTACAAACCAATTAGTATCTTCACGTTTTTCTGATGTTATGTGGGTAATGGAGCAGGTAGTTTTTATGAGCTTTGATAAAAGATTGGCTATATTCTTATTAGAGCAATCAGCAATCGAAGGTTCAGATGTAATTAATATAACTCATGAAACTATAGCTAAAAACTTAGGAAGTGCAAGAGAAGTAGTAAGCAGGATGCTGAAGTATTTTCAAAGCTCAGATATTGTTAATGTGACTAGGGGAAGTATAGAAATAAAAGATAGAAAAAAATTAATGGAAATGGCTGGATAGCTAGCTTTCAAAAATGTAAGTTAAATGTAAGCTAATTAAATTGCATATAAATTTTAAGTAATTTATAATATGTGTATTCTATACTTTAGTAATCTTGCATAGAAAAGATAGTATAGTAATGTTAATTTGACTAATTGGAGGATTTATGGAGAATTTTTTATTTGTTATTAAATCAATAATTTTAGGAATTGTAGAGGGAATCACAGAATTTTTACCTGTATCATCAACAGGACATTTAATTATATTTCAAAACCTAATGAAATTTACAAGTATAAGTGATAAATATGTTGAAATGTATACATATGTAATACAGCTAGGAGCTATTTTAGCAGTAGTTGTATTGTATTGGAATAAAATTATGGGAACTTTAAAGAACTTCTTCCCACAAAAAGTTGGTTATGAAAAATCTGGCTTTAAATTTTGGTTTATGATATTTATAGCTTGTATACCAGCAGCAATTATTGGTATTTTATTTGATGATTTAGCTGATAAATATTTATTTAATTACATAACAGTCGCGATTACACTTATCTTAGGAGCATTATGGATGATATATGCTGAAAAAAGATTCAGACCAAGCAAGCTAAGCTCAAATGAAATAAATGTATCAGTGAAGCAAGCATTAATAATAGGTGCATTCCAATGCCTTGCAATAATACCAGGTATGTCACGTTCAGCTTCAACAATAATAGGAGCATGGATTGCAGGATTATCAACAGTAGCAGCGGCTGAGTTTTCCTTCTTCTTAGCGATGCCAGTAATGGTAGGTATGAGCTTTTTAAAGATTTATAAAATTGGTGGTTTAGCAGTACTAACAGGAATTGAAATAACAGCATTAATTGTAGGCTTTGTAGTATCATTTATAGTTGCCTTAATAGTTGTAAATAAATTTATAAGCTTCCTAAAGAAAAAGCCAATGAGAATATTTGCTTTCTACAGAATTGCATTTGCAGTGATTGTTATTGTATCTGGGCTAATTGGAATATTTAAATAATAATTTGTTAATAACTTTATATATAAATAAGCAAAATAAATCTATATTATAATGACGAAAAGTTAAAACTTGGCTTTTGTGTTATAATTTGATATTATATTAAGTTAAATAAATGCCAATAACTAAGAAAGTTAAGAAAAATTTACTTCATTTTTCTTAACTTTCTGTTGCTATGTGAGCACAATAAATAAAAAACGGTTATCGCGCATCTAACGACCGTTACCTACCTTAATAAATCAAGGTAACGGGAGTTAATAAGCAGAAACCGTTTTTTATTTATAGTGCAAACTAAGATTTATGATAGTATATAACGAAGTAAATTTTCTTGTATTTTTCTAGAAACAATTATCTCAATTTAATATCCAGTTATTATTCCACCACCAAGAACCTCTTCGTCATTATAAAACACAGCCGCTTGACCTATGGCAGAAGCCCTCTCTGGTTTATTAAACTTTATTATAGCAGAATTATTTTCTTGATTTATTACTTCACATGGAATAAAGTAACCCCATTGACATAGCTTTACTGTAGCATTAATTCTTTCTTTATTATAATTTTCTTTATTAATGTAATTAACATCATCTACAAAGATTTCACTTATAAATAAATCTTGTTCATTTTCTGTTAATACAATTTCATTTGTATCTGCTTTGATTTTTAATACAAAATAAGTTTTATCAGTATTAATATCTAAACCTCTTTTTTGACCAATGGTATAATTAAAAATCCCTTTATGCTTAGCAATAAATTTTCCATTAGTATCAACGAAATTTCCTTTGCAATTTATAATGTTTCTCTTGCTTTTTATATAGCTATATAAGGATTTGCCATTTGTAAAGCAGATATCTATACTATCCTTTTTCTTTGCAACAAATGGAATAATACTTGATATATATTCTCTTACTTCACTTTTACTTTTAAAATTAGTATTGCTTAATGTGTTATTTAATGGCAATATAATATGCTTTAATTTATCTTGATTTAAATGGTAAAGATAATAGGACTGATCCTTTTCATTAATATCTGATTTTAGAAGTTTGTATGTATTATTATCTTCACACCATTCTATTTTAGCATAATGGCCTAATGCCATATAATCAGCACCAAGCTTTAATGCTTCTTGTAAAAGTAAACCATACTTAACCTCTATGTTACACAAAATACAAGGGTTTGGTGTAAAGCCTTGCATATACATATCTATAAATCTATTTATAACTTCCTTTTCAAAATGCTCTGAAAAATCAACGATATAGTGCTTTATATCTAAAGCCTTAGCAACTCTTTGTGCATCTTCACAGTTTTGATCTTCAAATAGCTTCATTGTTATACCAAAAATTTCATATCCCTGTGATTTTAAAATATATGCACTTGTAGCACTATCTACACCACCACTTAATGCAATAGCAACAACCTTATTTTTCATTTTTGTACATCCTTTGTTGAATAATATATCAGTAATTATACTAAATTTTAATTAAAACATAAAGTAAAATTTATATTCTAAATCTTAACTTGTCTCATATATTTTTATATACAAGCTTATATATAAGCTTATATATACACTATATTAAAAAATCACAGAATTGGTTTATTATTTTAAAACATGGGGGTAAAGATGTCAGTTGAAATTAAAAGAATAGAAAAAATAAATGGACTTAGTGATGAAGAGGTTAGACAGTCAAGATTAAAGTATGGTAGCAATCAAATTACTAAGAAAAAAAGTAAAACATTTTTAAAGCAATATCTTGAAAGCTTTGGAGATCCAACTATTAAGATTCTTTTAGTTGCTTTATTTTTAAATGTTATTATTTTTATAAAAAATTTTAATTGGTATGAATCTATAGGAATTGCTGTTTCAATAATATTATCAACTCTTGTTTCAACTATTTCTGAATATGGTAGTCAATTAGCATTTGAAAAGCTGATGGAGGATGCTAAAAAGCTCAAGTGTAAGGTTTGGAGAAATAATAGATTAATAGAAGTATCTATAGATGAAGTAGTTGTTGGTGATTGGGTAAAGCTACAGCCTGGCGATAAGGTCCCTGCAGATGGTGTTTTAATAGATGGATATGTTGACATTGACCAATCTGCACTTAATGGAGAATCTGAGGAAATGCATAAAAAGCCTATTTTAAACATGGAGCATATAAATATGATGGCAAAAAGCCTATCTAATCCTCATATGCTTTTTTGTGGAAGTATTGTATGTCAAGGTGAAGGCATATTATTGGTTCAAACAGTTGGAGATAATACATTTTATGGGAAATTAGCAAGGGAGCTTCAAGAGGATAAGCAAGAAAGCCCTCTTAAGAAAAGATTAACTGATTTAGCTGTTGTAATAAGTAGATTTGGTTATCTTGGAGCTGCACTTGTATTTTTTGCAAGTTTATTTAATTCAATTGTCATTGAAAATGCTTTTAATATAAATAACATTATACAATATATGAACACTCCTTTTATTTTAATAAAGGATATACTACAAGCAATTATATTTGCAGTAACTGTTATAGTGGTAGCTGTTCCTGAAGGACTTCCACTTATGATTACAGTTGTTTTATCTTCTAATATGAAAAGAATGATAAAGGATAATGTCTTAGTAAGAAAGCTTGTTGGTATTGAAACTGCGGGAAGTATTAGTATATTATTTACTGATAAAACAGGAACTCTTACTTCCGGAAAATTAAAATTAAATAGTGTTATAACAGGTGATTGCACTGAGTATGATAGCCTATATATACTAAAGCAAAACTCAGGGTTTTGGAAGATATTTTACACCTCTTCAGTTTTTAATAATAGTGCACAAATAAGCAATGATGGTGATAGAAAAATTGTTGTAGGTGGAAATTCAACTGATAGAGCTATTTTAGAATCTGCATCCTATCATCCACTAAATAATATTAATATAAAGAAGCATGGTGGAATAGCATTTAAAAGTGAAAATAAATATGCAGTTACAAATATTTCAGGTGATTTGAATTTATCACTTATTAAAGGTGCTCCAGAAAAAATACTGCCATTTTGTACAAAATATTATGATGAGAAAGGGAAGAAGAAGGAATTTAAGAATATTTTTGCAATAAATAAACGTATAAAGGAGCTATCCTCTAAGGGAGTTAGAGTCATAGTCTTAGCTACCTCAGACTTATACATAAAAGAAGGACAAAAATTTTCTGATTTAACATTTGTGGCAGTAGTTGCTATAAAGGATGAGATTAGAGAAAATGCTAGAAAGAGTATAGAACTAGCTAAAAAAGCAGGTGTACAGGTTATAATGATAACAGGGGATGCTAAGGATACTGCTAAGGCTGTTGCTGTAGAGCTTGGATTGATAGATGAAAATGATAAAAATTCTGTGCTAACTTCAGATGAATTAAATCAAATGAGTGATGAATGGGTGAAAAAGCTTTTACCATCACTTAGAGTTGTTGCGCGTGCTTTGCCAAGTGACAAGAGTAGGCTAGTAAAATTATCACAGGAATTAGATTTAGTAGTTGGTATGACAGGAGATGGAGTTAATGATGCACCAGCACTTAAAAAGGCTGATGTTGGCTTTGCTATGGGAAGTGGTACTGAGATTGCGAAGGAAGCCAGTGATATAATTATTCTTGATGATAATTTCTTGTCCATTACAAAAGCTATATTGTATGGAAGAACAATATTTAAGAGTATTAGAAAGTTTATTATCTTCCAATTATCAATTAATGTATGTGCCGTTGGAATATCAGCAATAGGACATTTTATAGGGATAGATTCTCCAATAACTGTTGTTCAAATGCTTTGGATAAATATGGTTATGGATACATTGGCAGGTCTTGCTTTTGCAGGTGAAGCTCCATTGCCAGAGTATATGGAGGAAAGTCCTAAAAAGCGTGATGAGAGAATTATTAATAAATATATGGCTAGTCAGATATTTTTCTCAGGGCTTTATACTACAGCTATGAGTATAGCATTTTTAAAATATTCTGGAATTAGAGATTTATATAGAACTGCACCAGATGACAGATATCTGCTTACTGGCTTCTTTGCATTCTTTATGTTTACAGCAATATTTAATAGTATGAACGCAAGAACTCAGAGATTAAATCTAATGTCACATATTATGAAAAATAGAGCATTTATTTCAATTATGACAATGGTAGCTGCAATTCAAGTTGTTTTAATATACTATGGAAAGTCAGTGTTTAGAACCTATGGCTTAACCTTTACAGAGTTTAGAATAGCTTTTTTATTTGCATTATTAATAATACCTATTGATTTAATGAGAAAATCTGTATTAAGAATGAGAGCAACAAAGGACGAAATTGGAAAGTTTTTATAATAAATAATTTATTCTATAATATATTTTATTAAGGAGTTTTGCTGTAGAATTGAGAGAATTCTGATATTACATAAAGGGGGAAGTATTTATATGAAGATTGGTTATTTGCTGAGATATTCAGTAATACTAGTTGTTTTAATTCTAATACTATTTTTAATAGTATCAATTTTAACATACACTTTAAGCTCTAATAAAATCTTATCTTTTTCATATAAGCTAATTGCGCCAATATCTTTATTTGTAGTTTCATTTTTATATGCAATGAAGGTTAAGGAAAGAGGTATCTTAAGAGGTCTAGAAATTTGGGCTGTATATTTTTTAATTTTATGTATAATTAAGTATACAGCATTTCAAGCATTATCTAATGCTCAAGAAATTAATATTTTGAAAAACTTATTTTACATTCCTGTTTCAGTTGTTGCAGGTATCCTTGGTGTAAATGCTGGAAAATAATTAATATGAATCTTTATTAATTAGCAGAATAGGGGAATTTTTCAATTAATTAAAAATTTTCTTTGATTTTTATGTAGAGGTATGTTATAATTAGTCAGTTAAAAATCTTGATCTACATAGGAGGTTGCTATGAAGCATATAAAAACATTAAACAATACTAAGCTTACAGATAATATTAATAATAAAGGTTGCGGTGAATGTCAAACATCATGTCAATCAGCATGTAAGACATCTTGTACAGTAGGTAATCAAAAGTGTGAGAGCAAGTAATTTTTACTTGTTTTATGAGTAAACTTACAGTTTAGTTGTTTGCAAATTGAATTTGTAGTGGCAATCTGCCACTACTTTTATTCAATATGAAAATTTTATTTTTCTTATTGAAAGAGTGAACTAGGTTCACTTTTTTATTTGATATAGTTAAGCAATTTTGCTTTGATATATATTTAATTGTAGTTATATTTTAGAAGGAGAAACGATGGTACATATATTTAAAATTGATGATGTATACTCTTGTGTAGATACAAACAGTGGAAGTATACACATTATTGATGAAATAACATATAAATTACTAGAAAATGCAAGCTTTGATAATGTAAATAAAGAAATTTCATTTAAAGAGCCTATAGATAAGCTATATAATGAGTTTGGAAAAGAAAATGTTGATGAAGCTATAAGCGAAATTAATGAGCTTATTGAAAATAAAATGCTTTATACTGAGAACATTGAGCTTGCTAAAAATATGAAGACGGCAGTAAAAGCAATGTGCTTAAACATTGCACATGATTGCAATCTTAAATGTGAATATTGCTTTGCTTCACAAGGTAACTTTAAGGGTGCTAAAAATATGATGAGCCTTGAGGTTGGCAAGAAGGCCTTTGATTATCTAGTTAAAAACTCTGGAAATAGAGTTAATTTAGAGGTTGACTTTTTTGGTGGAGAGCCTCTAATGAACTTTGATGTTGTAAAAGAGCTTGTTGCATACGGAAAAAGCCTTGAAAAAGAGTATAACAAGCATTTTAGATTTACAATGACAACAAATGGTGTGCTTTTAGATGATGAAAAAATAGACTTTATCAATGAACATATGGAAAATGTAGTTTTAAGTATTGATGGAAGAAAAGAAGTAAATGACAAAATGCGTAAAACTATAAATGACAAAGGAAGCTATGACATAATAGTAGAAAACTTCAAGAAACTAGTAAGTAAGAGAAATGGTAAAAGCTATTTTGTTAGAGGAACCTTTACATCTAATAACCTTGACTTTTCAGAGGATGTTAAGCATTTACATAGTCTTGGATTTGATAGTATCTCAGTTGAGCCAGTTGTTGCTAGTCCTAAGGAGTCATATGCTTTGACAGATGAGCATGTAGATACTTTAAGAGATGAATATGAAAAATTAGCTAGATATTATGTAGAAGCAAATAAAAATAAGGATAATGGTTTTGACTTCTTCCACTTTGTTATAGACCTTGATAATGGACCTTGTGTATATAAGCGTTCAATTGGATGTGGAGCAGGAGTAGAATACTTAGCAGTTACACCTGAAGGAGATTTCTATCCATGTCATCAATTTGTTGGTGATGAGAGATTTATTATTGGAAATGTTAATGATGGAGTTGTAAAAACTGATATAGTGGACAGCTTTAAATCTGTTACTGTAAACAACAAAGAAAAATGTAAGGAGTGCTGGGCAAAATACTATTGCAGTGGTGGTTGCCATGCAAATGCATTTAATTTCAATAATGATATTAAAGTACCTTATTCAGTTGGCTGTGAGCTTGAGAAAAAAAGAGTAGAGTGTTCAATATTTATAAAGTCGAAAATGATGATGTAAATAAAATTTATAGAGTTAAAGGTTTATTTTATAAGCCTTTAACTCTTTTTATTTTTAATTGTATTTTTATTGAATTTCAAAGTATATTTATATTTATTTGTGACTATGGCATATTTTAGTATATATTTTTACTAATTTTGTTAAAATATTAAAAAATATTGAGCACTTATGAAATATAAATATTGAAATGCACTGCTAATATATAGTATAATATGATAGAAAGAATATTACTAATTTTAATGTTAGATTAGTAACGATCAAATTTAATAAATATTAGAGAGGAGAAGAATATGCAATTTGGATTTATTTTAGCATTAATTATCTCATTATTGATTTCTATATTTGCAATTCAGAATGGAGATCTTGTAACAATTGATTTATTTTTTGGGCGCTATGAAGTATCACAAGCTATTATAATATTGGTTTCTGTATTTATAGGAGCTATAATTGCTGCTATACTTGGTAGTGTAAAACAATTTAAAAACTTTACAGTAACAAAGGATCTTAAGAATAAGGTTAAGCTATTTGAAACTGAAATATCGGACATGCATAAGTCATTAGCTGGTTATGAAAGTGATCTTCAAATAGTTAACGATGAAAAAAATTCTTTGAAGCAAGAGCTTAATGCATTAAAGGAAGAGTATAATAAAAAAATTGAAGAACTAGAACAAATTCAAAGTAATGTAGTATTAACTGAAGCTAAAATAAACAATGATGCATATTTAGAAGAAGATGAAAAAAGTCAAGCTGAAGGTCAATGATTTTAGTGAAGAAAAAATTAAGCTTATCAGTAGTACATTTAATATAACTGAAATATCTGCTAAAATTTTACTAAATAGAGGCTTGAATACAGTAGAAGAAATTAATAATTTTTTAGATCCTGAATTAAAATATTTAGAAAATACCGACAATTTTAAAGATATAGATAAAGCATGTAAAAGAATTTTAAAAGCTTTGGAAAATAAAGAGAAGATATTAATATATGGAGACTATGATGTTGATGGTGCAACATCTATTAGTCAATTCATTTTATTTTTAAACAAAGCTGGAGCAAATGTTGATTATTATGTTCCTGAAAGAGAAAGTGAAGGATATGGTATTAGTGAGGAATTTTTAAATAGTATTGTTGAGCGAAATATCAATTTATTGATAACTGTTGACTGTGGTATATCAGAGGTTAATGCAATTGATAGAGTTAACGAAGCAGGTATCGATACTATATTGATAGATCATCATCAGTGTGGTGATATTATTCCAAGAGCCTTTGCTGTAATAAATCCTAAGCAAGCTGATTGTCCTTCTAGGAACAAAAATCTTTGTGCTTCTGGGCTTTGTTATAAGTTTTTGCTTCATTTAAATAGATATTTAAAAATTGAAGGAATTGAAGATGTTTTACTTGAGCTTGCTTGCCTCGGGACAATAGCAGATATTGTTGATTTAATTGATGATAATAGAATTATAACCTTTAATGGTCTTAAGAATATTAATAATACAAAGCTTATAGGACTTAAAAAGCTCATTGAGAAGGCAGGAATTGCTGATAGAGTAATTGAAGCCTTTCATATTGGTTATATTTTAGCACCAAGAATTAATGCTGCTGGAAGAATGAATAGTGCAAGAAAGGCTGTGGAGCTTCTACTAGCTAATAATGAAGAGGATGCTGAACGTTTAGCAGATGAGCTGGAAGGTTTTAATACATTAAGAAAGCAAACTGAACAAGCTATATTTAATGAAGCTATTGAAAAGATTGAAAGAGATTTTCTGTATAAAAAAAATATAATAGTTGTTAGTGGTGATGATTGGCATGAAGGTGTTTTGGGTATAGTATCATCAAGGATAACAGAAAAATATGATAAGCCTTCTATTGTAATCTCTATTGATGGCGATATGGCTAAGGCTTCTGCGCGAAGTCTGGATTATTTAAATATGTTTGAGGCATTAAACTCAGTTAGTCATTTATTGCTAAAATATGGAGGTCATAAGCTAGCAGCTGGATTTACATTAAAAAAAGCAAATATTAATGAATTGAGTATAGAGCTTAATAAATTTGCTGAAAAAATTCTTGATAAAAAAGAAATTGAAAAAATTATTGAGGTTGATGCATATATTAGAATTAATGACATCAATGAAAATTTATATAATGAGATATGCAGATTTGAGCCCTTTGGCCATGGAAATCCAAAGCCAAGCTTTGCAATAGTTGACTTCAATATTCTTGATTTAAAAAGAGTTGGTAAAGATAAAAAGCATATTAGCTTCATATTAAAGGATAATGAAAACTCAATAAAGGTTATAGGATTTGATAAGATTAGACTTTTAGAAAAATTACTATTAAATCCTGAGGTTTTAGTAGTAAATATTTCAGAAAATGAGTTTAGAGGAAATATAGATTTGCAGCTTGTTTTACAAAATGTTGAGCATTATATTTTTGAGAAGCAGGATATAGATACTAACAAATCCAAAATAATCTATTCAGTAATAAATAAAAGTAAATCAAAAATAATTAAGACAGATATTTTTGAATTTGCAGAAACAACTAGCAGAATTTATAATATAGACATCACAGCAGGTGATATAGTTCGTATTTTAAATAGTGAAAATAAGTTGGAATATATTATGAAAAATGATATACTTTATATTAAAAAATAGCATAATTAATTATATAAAATGAAAGGATAAGCACCAAGATTTATTGTGATACTGGTGTATGGATATACAAATGAATTTGAAGGATAAAATAAGAGTAATAGAGGATTTCCCTACAAAAGGAATTAGTTTTAAGGATATAACAACATTATTAAAGGATAAGGACGCTTTTAGAACTTGCATAAATGAGCTTGTAGAGAAATTTAAGGATTTAAATGTTGATATTGTTGTAGGTCCAGAGTCAAGAGGATTTATATTTGCAACTCCTTTAGCATATAAATTAGGAGCAGGTTTTGTACCAGTAAGAAAACCAGGTAAATTGCCTTCTGAAACACTCAGATTCACATATGATTTAGAGTATGGCTCTGATTCTTTAGAAATTCATAAGGATGCAATTAAAGAAGGACAGAATATACTTATAGTAGATGATTTATTAGCTACTGGTGGAACAATGAGTGCAACTGCAAAGCTTGTTGAAGAGCTTGGTGGAAATGTTGTGGGCTTAGGATTCTTAATAGAACTTGAAGGCTTAAAAGGAAGAGATAAACTACAAGGATATAAGGTTGAATCATTAGTGAAATATAACTTTTAATTAGATTTTGTTAAAAACATAATATAATTAGATAAAGCTTGGTTCAAACACCAAGCTTTATCTAGATTATATATGGATGCAGAGGTATTTTATGATAGAGAATATTATTAATAAAATAGAATCATATAATCCTTCGGCTGATATAAGTGTTGTCGTCAAGGCATATAATTATGCAGAAGAGGCACACTCTACAGCACCAACAAGATTATCGGGTGAAAGATACTTTATTCATCCATATAATGTTGCCTTAATTCTTTGTGATTTGCATATGGATGTTCAGACCATTGCAGCTGGTTTCTTGCATGATGTTGTTGAGGATACAGGTAAAACCTATGATGACATCAAAAATGAGTTTGGTGTAGAAATAGCCGATATGGTTGATGGAGTTACAAAGTTAAGTAAGGTTAAGTATAGGACTAAGGAAGAACGTCAGGCGGAGAGTCTTAGAAAGATGATTATTGCAATGTCAAAGGACATAAGAATAGTCATTATTAAGCTTGCCGATAGATTGCATAATCTAAGAACTCTTGAGTATATGAGAGAGGACAAACAAAAGCAGAAGGCTTTAGAGACTTTAGAAATTTATGCTCCAATAGCAAATCGACTAGGTATGGCATCTATTAAATGGGAGCTTGAAGATACTTCCTTAAAATATATCGATCGTGAAGGATATGATGATTTAGTTAAAAAAGTAAATCAAAAGATAGAAGAACGAAGAGAATTTATTAAAAATATAGTTAATTTAATAAAAGAAAAATTAGATGAAGCTAATATAGAAAATGCTGAGGTTACTGGTAGGCCAAAAAGCTTATATAGTATTTATAAAAAGATGTACTATAAAAATAAGCCTTTTGAGCAAATATACGACCTAACAGCAACAAGAATTATCGTTGAATCCATTAAGGATTGTTATGGTGCATTAGGTATAGTTCATACCATGTGGAAGCCACTTCCTGGTAGATTCAAGGATTATATTGCAATGCCAAAACCAAATATGTATCAATCTCTTCATACAACAGTAATAGGTCCAGATGGTGAGCCTTTTGAAATACAAATAAGAACTGTAGAAATGCATAGAACTGCTGAATATGGTATTGCTGCTCACTGGAAATATAAAGAAGGCATTACTACAGAAGAAAACTTTGATGAAAAATTAAATTGGCTTAGACAAATGATTGAATGGCAGCAAGAAACGGATGACCCTGAAGAATTTATGGAAAATCTAAAGGTTGACCTATATTCTGATGAGGTGTTTGTTTTCACACCAAAGGGAGAGGTTATAAATCTTCCAATTGGTTCTACTCCGATAGATTTTGCCTTCAGAGTGCATAGTGCTGTTGGAAATAAGTGTGTTGGTGCAAAGGTTAATGGTAGAATTGTTCCACTTGATTATAAGCTAAAAATGAGTGACAAGGTAGAAATATTAACTTCTGCTAACAGTAATGGTCCAAGTCGTGATTGGCTAAAAATAGTAGCAAGTGGTCAGGCAAAAAGTAAGATTAAGAAATTCTTAAAGGAAAAGGATAAGGAATTTAATGTAGAAAAGGGTAGAGAGCTTCTTGAAAGAGAAGTTAAAAAGCAAGGCTTTGCTATCAATGATATATTAAAGGATGAGTGGATAAAGATATGTGCAGATAAGTATAACTTATATAGTGATGAAAACTTATATGCTGCTATATCTATGGGCTCAATAACTGAACATCAGGTATTTACTCGACTTAAACAAATATACCTTGAAAAGAATAAGGATGCTATTGAGCAAGAAAAGCTTAATAATAAAAATATTTCTATTGTAGAAAAGGCTGCTAAGTTAAGAAGTGAAAAGCATGCATCTGGAGTTGTTCTTAAGGGTATAGATAACGTTAAAATTAGATTATCTAGATGCTGTAATCCTGTTCCTGGTGATGCAATAGTTGGTTATATTACTAGAGGAAGAGGTGTATCTGTACACAGAGCAGATTGTTCAAACATTCACGTCTTAAATGATTCGGATGATGAAAGATTTATAGATGTTGAATGGGATACAAGTAAAAAAGGAACCTTCTTAAGTGAAATCCAAATAAAGGCTATAGATAGACCAAAGCTTTTACAGGATATAACAAGCTTATATAATGATGCAAGGCTAAATGCAACATCTCTTAACTTAAAGATAAATAAAGATAAGGTAGCTGTAATTGATATAAGCTTTGAAATAAATGAAACTAATCAATTACATGATTTAATTAAAAAGCTTAGTAAAATTGAAGGTGTTTTAGACATCTATAGAACTACTAAATAAATATTAAAACAAAATTATTACTTCGTAATACTTTTGTTTTCCATTTGAAGAATTCTTCGGATTCTTAGTAAAGTGAACTGTGTTCACTTTTTTGTAAGGAAGGTAAAATATGATATTAGAAAAATTAGAGGTAACTTCATTTTTAATGAATTGCTATATTATTGGCTGTGAAAAAACACATGACTGTGCAATAGTAGATCCTGGTGGAAGCTTCAAGTATATTGATGAAAGAATTGTAGCATTAGGATTAAATCCAAAAATGATTTTATTAACTCATGGTCATGCTGATCATATTGGAGCAGCACAAGAATTAAAGGATAAATACAATATACCTGTATATGTGCATCAGCTAGATGCAGAATTAATTAAAAAGCCAGAGCTAAATTTCTCATATGAAATATTTAGAAAAAATATTTCTATAGATTATGATGTCTTATTATCTGATGGACAGATAATAGAGCTAGGAGAGCTTAAAATTAATGTTATTCATACTCCAGGACATACCAGAGGTGGAGTATGCTTTAAAATTGATGATGTAATCTTATCTGGAGATACATTATTTGAGCGATCTATTGGTAGAACTGATTTTCCAGGTGGTTCGATGGAAGCGATAATTAATTCTATCGTTAATAAACTATTTATATATAATGATGATGTAAGGGTATATCCAGGTCATGGCTCTGAAACAAGTATAGGTGCTGAAAAGAAAGCGAATCCATATGTTAGGAATTACAAATAAAGAAGAAAATATAGTAAGCTTTTATATTATAGGTCATGATTATGAATTAGAAATAAAAAATGTTTATAGGATTTTTGATTTCAATTCTAAAATTGTTATTTATAATGGAAAAGAAATAGATTTTAATATTTCAAGTTTAATTATTACATCTGAGATGATTGATTCTTTAGAGGGTTTGTCATGTAAAACTGTACTTTATAATGATAAAGTACAGCTTTCTTATGCAATTATACATGAAAATGATATAAGAATTGAAAAGAATGATTATGGAAAGCTTAAGAAAACTATAGTGCTTAAATCATTATATGATACACTATCTAAGTATTTTAATGAAAAGTCTGAATATGGCTTTTTAACAGGAATTCGTCCGAATAAGATATTAGTATCATCAATGAAAAATAATATCTCTAGAAATGATACGAACTTAATTTTAAAAAATACTTATGAAGTGTCAGATGAAAAAATTAAGCTATTAAATGAAATATTTGATAGACAGGCGAAATATTTGTATGATGCTGAAAATGGAAAAAAACAAATGTATAATTTATATATTCATATACCTTTTTGTCCAACTAAATGTAATTATTGTTCATTTGTATCTTATTCAAAATATGATCAAAACATTTTAAATGAATATGTAAATAATCTAATATATGAAATAGAAAAGACGATAGAACTGGCTATCATCAATGATTTGGAGCTACATACAATATATTTTGGTGGGGGTACTCCATCAGTATTGAGTGTTAAAAATATTGATGATATCTTTTATGTTATTGGAAAGTACTATAATCTAAAAGATATTGCTGAGATAAGCTTTGAGGCTGGGCGCCCAGATACTTTGGATGAGGAAAAGCTAAACTGCTTAAAGAGAAATCATGTGAATAGGATTAGTATAAATCCTCAATCTATGAATATAAGCACTTTATCTAAAATGTCTCGAACTCATTCTATAGAGGATATTGTAAACACATATAATTTAGCAAAAAAAATTGGCTTTAATTCAGTAAATATGGATTTAATAATTGGCTTACCAGAAGAAAGTCCTGATGATGTATTGAATTCAATTAAAAAAGTAGTAGAATTAAGACCTGATAATATCACAGTTCATTCATTATCATATAAAAAGGGTTCTTCTTTATTGAATAATTCAAAGGATTTATCTAAGGATACTAATATGATTAAGGAAATGTACAATATAACAAGGACAATATGCTCTGAAAGTGGATACAAGCCTTATTATATGTATAGACAAAAAAATATAAAGGGAAATCTAGATAACATAGGTTATGCTTTAGATGCAAAGGAAAGTATATATAATATAGTTATAATTGAAGAAATTGAAACTATTTTAGCCTGTGGTGCAGGAGCTGTTAGTAAAATTTTAAAAAGTGATGGCACATTGGTAAGAGTGCAAAATTATAAGGGCTTGAAGGAATATAACGAGAATGTTTGTAAAAACATTGACGAAAAATGTAGAAAGATGTTTAATTAGGTATTGTAAATAAGTTAATTTTATTATACAATGTATTTAGAAAAAATTGTTAATAATTAATTTACATTAAATTGTAGCATAAAAATTTTATAAATTCGGGGGTAAAATATGATAAAAAATTATGCTGAAGTGTTAGTAGAAAGAACCTTAGAAAGTCTTCTTAAAAATAATCCAGAATATGTAAACATATGCAGATGTAACGAATGTATTGATGATATTAAAGCAAAAGCTTTAAATAATATTAAACCACACTATGTAACTGGTAAAATAGGTGAGGTTTATAGTGAATATAATATGCTTGATTATCAAAATAGTACAACTATTGTCATGGAAGTTGCTAAGGCTATAGAACATATTAATAATAACAGAAAGCATAATCTATAAAAATAATTAAATAATAAATTTTATTACTTAAGAAAGGTTGAAACAAATGACAGAAGCTTTATTCGGAAATTTTAGTAATTTGAATATCCAGCAGGTTGCTATGTGGATAATAGGTGCAGTTTTAATATATCTTGCAATAGCAAAGGATATGGAACCAACACTATTATTACCTATGGGATTTGGTGCGATATTAGTAAACCTACCTTTATCAGGAGCTATAACTCAAATAATAGGTGGAGTAGAAGAAATTGGTGTAATTGATGAACTATTTAATATGGGTATTTCTAATGAGTTATTCCCATTGCTATTATTTATAGGTATTGGTGCAATGATTGATTTTGGTCCACTACTATCTAACCCTAAAATGTTACTATTTGGAGCAGCAGCTCAATTTGGAATATTTTTCACATTAAGTATGGCATCATTAATTGGATTTGATTTAAAGGATGCAGCATCTATAGCTGTAATAGGAGCAGCAGATGGACCTACATCAATATATGTAGCAATGTTTTTTAAGAGTAATTACATAGGACCTATAATAGTCGCTGCTTATTCTTATATGGCATTGGTTCCAATTATACAACAACCATTTATTAAGCTTGTAACAACTAAAAAAGAAAGATTAATAAGAATGCCATATAAGCCACAAAATGTATCAAAAAGAGCAAGAATTATATTCCCAATAGCTGTTACAATAATAGCTGGAGTATTCTCACCTAAATCTGTTGCACTTATAGCGTTTTTAATGTTTGGTAATTTAATTCGTGAATGTGGAGTTTTAAACAATCTCTCTGCAACAGCACAAAAGGAATTAGCAAATCTTATAACATTATTTTTAGGTATCTCTGTTGCAGCAAAAATGAGAGCTGATTTGTTCTTAACTAAGGAAACAATAATGATTCTTTGCTTAGGCTTGGTTGCATTTATATTTGATACAGTTGGTGGAGTTTTATTCGCAAAGATATTAAACTTATTCTTAAAAGAAAAGATAAATCCTATGATAGGAGCTGCAGGTATATCAGCATTCCCAATGTCAGCAAGAGTTGTTCACAAGATGGGTTTAAAAGAAGACAATCAAAACTTCTTACTAATGCATGCAATTGGCGCTAACGTTTCAGGACAAATTGCATCGGTAATAGCGGGTGGTTTGATTATTAATCTTGTTTCTGGAATTTTAGGATTGTAAGAGAGGTATATAATATGAATATAAGTTTACAAGCTTTTTTAGACTCGCTTCCAATCATGGGAATTGGAATGGTAGGAATATTCATTGTAATAGTAATAATATTTCTACTAATCCTTGGTTTAAATAAAGTTTTTAGTGATTAAGTATAATAATAAAATGATTCACTCTACAGTGAATCATTATAAAAGATTCATCTTGCGATGAATCTTTTTATTTGTTATAATTATTTGCAATTATGTATTGTTTTTTAATATTTAGTTATTTTATAAATATGATATAAAACTATTATTTTTATAGGAGAGAAAAAT
>JBPOHM010000004.1:0-1840 GCA_052035585.1 Bacillota bacterium | reverse complement strand
GCAGATAGATCAACGCCCCATTTCTTCTCGATGTCAGTTATGTACATCTCTTTGTAGTACTCTGCGCCGGTTTGTTTGATGAATCCCTCGACGAGGTCCTCCATTTGATGTCCACCCCGGTTCTTTCTTCCGTTGCTATCAAGTCCGGTTTCAATGCCAAGAACATAATCCACAAGGTTGTTTACGAGGTGATTTGCAATCAGATCTAACAGGCCTGTTTTCCTCATGAACTCCATATATTGCTCGACTGAATAGTTCATTCTATTGAAGTCAAAGAGGAATGCGCCTTCTGAATCCTGTGAGTATTGGACCTATGTCAATACTTTGGACACAAAAAGTTGAATTTTTTCTCTCTGCATAATATAGATACGGAGAGAAAGATTATTAAGCTACAAGAGCCTCCTCTTCAACCTGCTGTGGAGTTTTATAATCCAGTGCACTGTGTCTCCTTCTGCGGTTATACCAAGACTCAATATATTCAAAGAGAGCTGTTTCAGCCTCTTCAAATGTAAGATATGTATTTAGATATACTTCTTCCTTCTTCAATACTGAATGGAAGGACTCTATACAAGCGTTATCATAAGGATTTCCTTTTCTACTAAAGGAATGCTTCATATTTTTTTCTGTGATCATATCTTCAAATACTCTGCTTGTATATTGACTGCCTAAATCGCTATGAAGAATAATACCTGTAGTATCTTTTACATTAATACATGCGTTTTCTACAGCCTTTTTAGCTAACTCGGCGGTTGGATTTTTACCGTATGAATAACCAATGATTTTTCTATTATATAAGTCCATAACGGATGCTAGATAAGTCCAGCCTTCGTTGAGAACATGTATATATGTTATGTCAGTAACCCATTTTTGGTTTATTGTTGTAGCAGTAAAATCACGATTTAGTATATTCTCCTTATTATCAGGAATCTTACCCTGATTATTTTGATACTTATATTTGCGTACTACAACACTGCGAAGACCAAGCTTAGCCATATGTCTTTGCACTCTTTTGACAGAACAAGGGATACCAGCTTCTTCAAGATCACGCTGTATCTTAATAGCGCCATAACGTCCCTTAGATCTGTCATAGTAAAATTGAACTTCTTCGCTAAATTTGATGTAATCAATCTCTCTTTGAGATGTAACATGATTAATTGCAGCATAGTAGGTACTACGATGAAACTTAAGCACCTTGCACATTCGTTTAACAGTATAATTATCAAGATTAGCCTGAATAAAGGACACGTACTCAGCTATTGATTTTTGGCGAATATGGCGGTAGCTTTTTTTAATATTTCATTCTCTATCTCTAATTCCTTCATTTTCTTTTGAAGAGCCTTATACTCTTTCATAGAAATAGTTTCTGTATCTGAAACCTGTATTGGAGTAAAAAGTTTAACCCAAGTAGAGATTGTGCCTTTTGGAACGCCATATTCGTTAGATAATTCTGCTATACCCTTACCAGCCTTATTACGCAGATCTACAATCTGTTGTTTGAATTCTGGGGTATAGGATTTTTGATTTTTTGCCATGTTTGAACACTCCTTTATTTTATTATAGAATGTTCAACTTTCTGTGTCCATAGTTATATACTAACACCAACTACAGTAGAATGTAAATATAGTAAGATAGCATATAATTTTACAGAAGTGATAAGTTTTAATAGAACTACAGTAGAATGTAAATTATAAATACGCTTGCTTTTGTGCAACGGGTAACTTGGTGTATTTGTCAACCGAAAATTAGGTCAAAAAACCATTCAATTTTATGTCACTTTCTTGTTAATAAATGTGCCTCTGAAAATTGTACAAAGGCACAAACTTTTTAAATGATTAGTTTA
>JBPOHM010000236.1:0-12340 GCA_052035585.1 Bacillota bacterium | reverse complement strand
TTTTAAATGTACCCTTAAAAACAATAATTACTACAAATATACAAAAAACCAAGCTTACAATATAATTTAAAATTGCTCCTATATTTATAATTGTCATTAGCATATGTTTACCAAGATTAATCATATTTAAATCCCCTCATATTATTTTTCAATTTAATAATATATTCATTCTTGGTTTCATCTTTGTACAGAGACTTTTCAAGCGTAGATACACAAATTCGGCCTTCTTTAACATCAATGAGTGCATTAATTGCAGCATCTTCGCCATACATATCGTAGATTTTACTGAAATTAATAAATCCTAAACTATTATTACTCATTGCTATACCCTCCTATTACTTTTTCATACAATTAACCTTGCTTCTCTATTCTTTTATTTACAATACTAACCACAATTTGCTGTGCATATGTTTGATTATTTTCTAGCTTCTGCAAAAGACGTATAAGAGCAATTCTTTTCTTCACAAGCATCTAGCTCACCTCTATTCATGCTATACTTAAACATATTATATCTTTATATAAATTAAAAAAATATGACTAAAAGAGCAAAAATAAACTTGCTATTTTTACTATAATAGCAAAAAATAAGATGCTTTAACTTAAGCAAGTTAAAGCATCTTATCCTATATTCTATTTTTTATTATTCTTATACGAATTATATACATCTATATTAATTTTATTATCAGCAAGCATTTGCTCGGACCAAAGCTGAAGTGTTTCAACTGTAATTGATATTTTCTCTAGTTCATCCTGTATACGTATAAAATCCTTTATCTCCTCTTCGTCGATTACTCCATCTGATGTAATTTCTATCAAACGTTCTTGCTTTTTATTTATAGAATTGAGTGAGGCAACCATCTCTAAAACAATTTGCGATAAGTCCTTTATCTTTACCTCTGGAACATACTGACGACCTATTGGACACTCATTTGCACAATAATAATTACATAGATTTGGCATTTTGTATTTATCAGCCATAATCAATATCTCATCAGGATGAGGAAATACTTTTTCACTCTCAATTTTCTCTATACGCTCTGGTGACATAGAGACTAAAAGCTCACTTGCCTTCTCTCTTGAAAGACCTAGCTCTTCTCTACGAATTTGATATATTTTTTTATTTTCTTTAACCGATACTCTTCCCATAATTAAAAACCTTTATAAATTTTTATCGCTATCAAATCCAACTATATTTTTTATTGGAATTGTAAACATTACTCCAGTATTTGGTTCACTTAAATCACCAACAACTTCTTTTATCTTTTCTTGTGCTAATTGTACTTGCTCTTCATCAATTGCTAATAATAAAATCTTACATTTTAACTTCTCTTCGTCAGACAATAAATATCTCAACATACCTGTCATTGGAAGCTTTTCTAAATTTGCTAACGAGCTTGCCATACCAGTACCTTCAACTATAGTTCCACCTTTAATACCAATAGCAGCAAGATTATGCATAACATCATCTACTAATTCTACCTTTTTTAAAATTACCAATAATAATTCCATTATTTTATCATCCTTTCTGGTAAAATTATTATTACTTAATTTTATTATAAAGCTAATTACTATATTTGTCAAATTTAAGAAAAAATATATATTATTTTCTATATATAATCTTCCTTTAATGTTTGCATTTTAATTATCTATACTACTGTCCAACTAATCAATTTCTACTTCAGTTTACTATATTCATCTTCCTTGAAGCCAACTATAACTGTATCTTCTGTAATTATTAATGGACGCTTTACAAGCATTCCATCAGTAGCTAATAATTTATATTGCTTATCATCTGACATAGTAGCTAGTTTATCTTTCAGACTAAGCTCCTTGTATAAAATTCCACTAGTGTTAAAGAACTTCTTAAGAGGTAGTCCACTCTTTTTATGCCACATACGTATTTCCTCTTCAGAAGGATTATCATCCTTAATGTGTCTCATTTCATATTCTATACCATTATCATCAAGCCATTTCTTTGCCTTCTGACAGGTAGTACATTTTGGGTAACAAATAAATAGCATAATATTCTTCTCCTATCTTTCAAACATTTTTAATAGAAATATTCTCAGTTTTTCATACTTACCAGTATATGGATGCTCTCTTAATGGTAAGTTAAAATATGTTTTACCCTTTAAAACTGTTGTTGGATGTGTGAACTCTCTAAAGCCCCACTCTCCATGATATGCTCCCATTCCTGAATGACCTGTACCATTAAATGGCACACCTTTTACCATCATGTGAATACAAACCTCATTAATGCATCCACCACCGTACTGCTGAGTGGACATTACCTTATTTGCCCATTTCATATCCTTGGTGAAAACATACATAGCAAGAGGATGCTCTCTTTCAGCTATTGTTTCCATCAGCTTGTCAACCTCTTCATCCATAAATGGTACTATAGGGAGTAGCGGACAGAACAATTCATGTTGAACTATATCCTCCTCTATATTAACAGGATAAATCATAGTTGGTGAGAACCTTCTAGTCTCTTTATTTCCAGTTCCTCCAAAAATAATTCTATCGTTATATTTTTCTGCTAACTTTTGACATTTATCATAGGCAGCATCATTAATAAGCTTTGGATACTCTTCATTTTCTTCAGGCCTTTCTCCTATTTGTCTATTAAACTCATTCTTTAATGCTTCATTAAAGGAATCTACTATCTCCTCAGCTACTGCAACCTGATTTATATTAATACATATCTGTCCTGCATTACAAAGCTTAAAAAATGCAATTTTACGTGCTGTATCCTTTATATTTGCATCCTTTCTAACAATACACCAATTACCGTCTTCACCACCGAGCTCAAGTGCTACAGATGTAAGATTTTTTGCTGCTTCTGTAAGTACATGCTTACCAACCGATGGTGAACCTGTATAGAATATTTTATCAAATCTTTGTGCTAAGCACATATCTGCTACATCGTGTCCGCCATCTATAACAGTAATATATTCTTCTGGGAATGTTTCAGCAATTAGTTTTTGTAAAGCCTTTGTACTTGCTGCTGATTTTGAGCTTGTTTTAATAACTGCAGTATTACCACCTGCAATACATGCTGTCAATACACCTAATGTCAAAAGAATAGGGAAATTAAACGGACTAATAATCAATGAAACTCCATATGGCATCTTATATACTGTAGTACATATGCTTGGGAAGCACATTAATCCACTAAAATGCTTTTCTGGTCTTGCCCATTTCTTCAACCCACGTATTGTTTCATTAATTTCTACAATTACAGGACCAATATCACACAAGTACGCTTCTGTTTTACTACGTCCTAAATCTTCATACAAAGCTTGTTCAAGCTCTTCCTCATGGGCAATTACAACCGCTTTCAATTTTTTTAGCTGCTGTATCCTCCATTTAACATCAAGAGTAGCCCCTGAACGAAAATAGCTTCTCTGTTTTTCAACAATCTCATATATTTTCTCATGTGTATAACTCATAAATATATATCCCCTTTCTAATCTCATAAGTAAATGTACTAACTCTTTTTTACATTTTAAAGATTATTTTTAGCTTAATTCTACTAATAATCATTTTACCATACCTTCGTTTTAGAATCGAGGATAAAAAATTATAAAATTGTTATTTAATTATGAGATAAATTATTATATAATACTTGACATTGGTGTTTACTTCAATGTTATAATAAACATAAGAAGTAAGTAATATGTTAATTAAAGAATTTTTAGATAACCTCTTATTTACTTCGATTCATTCATTTTATCAAGAATTTTTTTATACTACTTTCGCTATTTACATCAGTAAGAACAGTAAGATAATCACCTTCAAGCACTTCTGTATCACCCTTAGGTATAATGTTTTTATCTCCTCGTACAACTCCAACTAATAAGGATTTACCAGGCCCTCTTCAATAAATCTGCCACAACATAAGCAGCAACAGATACCACTGTTAATGGTAGGATATGAGTAAATGAGCCTGTCATTTCCATTACAAGAACAATACCAGTTATTGGTGCTCTAACTATTGCTGTTAAATAACCAGACATTGCTAATATAACAAAATTATAATATAATTCCTGATCTATTCCTAAATAATTTATAGATACAGCTGCTAAAAATAATTGCAAGAAATGACTTATACCTATTATTAATAATAAAAAGTTAAAATGTATGCATAAATTCATGTATGAAAATAATGATAATGTTGAAGATAACAAGAAAATATGTTACAATCTAGATTGCAAATATTATTTTAAGAGGAGAAACATATGAAACAGGTACGTCAGTATCCAAAAATAACAATAACTACAAAAGCAAAGCACAGTGTTCAAAATGGTCATCCATGGGTATATGGTGAAGAAATAACTAAAATAGAAGGATCACCTCAAAACGGTGGACTAGTGGATGTGTTTGAAGGAAACGCCTATATGGGTACTGGCTTTTACAATAGTGCTAGTAAAATAACAGTTAGATTAATATCTCGTAATGCTAATGATTTATTTGATAATAACTTCTGGCACAGACGTGTAGAATATGCTATTAATTATCGTAAAACAGTAATGCCAGGTGCAGATTTTAAATGCTGTCGTCTTATTCATGGAGAGGCTGACCAAATGCCAGGTTTAACAGTAGATAGATACGATAATATTTTATCGGTACAGATTACCTCTCTAGGTATGGAGATGGTTAAAGATATAGTTTACCAAGCTCTTAGGGATGTACTTAATAAGATAGGAGAGACTATAACGGGTATTTATGAACGTAATGATATTGGTCTTCGTACAAAGGAAACCTTACAAGAATATAAAGGGTGGTATCAATCTGGTGATATAAGTGCACCAAGTTCAGCTATAACTGAAATTTGTGAAAATGGAGTTAAATATCTAGTTGATGTGGAAAATGGACAGAAAACTGGATTTTTCTTAGATCAAAAGTATAATAGAGCTGCTGTAGCAAGAATTGCAAAGGGTAAAAAGGTTTTAGATTGCTTTGCACATACTGGCTCCTTTGGACTTAATGCTGCTTTAGGTGGAGCAGAGCATGTAACTTGTGTAGATGTGTCACAGCTAGCAATAGATATGGCAAAGGAAAATGCTTCTCGAAATGGATTAAACGATAAAATGAATTTTATTTGTGAAGATGTATTTGACCTTCTAACTAATATGGCTGAAAAGAAGAGCAAAGACTATGATTTTATAATCCTAGATCCACCAGCATTTACTAAATCTCGCAACACTGTACAGTCTGCTGCACGAGGATATAAGGAAATAAATTTAAAGGCTATGAAGCTTCTTCCAAGAGGTGGATATTTAGCAACCTGTAGCTGTAGCCACTTTATGACAGATGAATTGTTCCGTAAAATGTTAATAAGCGCAGCAAAGGATGCTTCAGTATCTCTTAGACAGATTGAAGCTCGTCAACAGGCACCGGATCATCCAATACTTTGGAATGTTCCAGAAACAGATTATCTTAAGTTTTATATTTTCCAGGTTGTATAAAAAAAAGTTACAAATCAACTATGATAGTTTATTTGTAACTTTTTTATATATAATATAACTCACACTATTATTAACAATACCACACACTCAATGTGGTTGAGTTGTTTAACGGTCATCCTTCTTAATGCTTTCCTCCAATATTTTTGCCACAGGCTCAAACCAATCACCATCTAAAAATTCTATTATACCCTTATCACAGGCATCAGGAATTTTAGGGTTAATAGGAAGTCTAGTAAGTACCATTAAATTGTGCTCCTCAGCAATTTCGTCAATATGACTGTCTCCAAAAATTTTATGCTCCTTACCACAATCTGAACATTTAAAATAAGACATGTTTTCTACTAAACCAATGATTGGTATATTCATCATTTCAGCCATTTTAACAGCTTTTGCTACAATCATAGATACAAGCTCCTGAGGTGAGGTTACAACAATAATTCCATCAACAGCTATAGACTGAAATACAGTAAGTGGTACATCACCTGTTCCAGGAGGCATATCAATAAACATAAAATCTACATTGCTCCAAATAACATCCGTCCAAAATTGCTTTACAACACCGCCAACTATAGGTCCTCTCCATACAACAGGATCAGTGTCATTTTCTAAAAGCAAATTAATTGACATGATATCAATTCCTGTCTTACTTTTAACTGGAGAATAACCAAGTTCACTTGCTGTAGCCTTTTCACTAATACCAAAAGCCTTAGGGATAGAAGGTCCAGTTATGTCTGCATCTAGAATAGCTGTATGATAACCCAATCTATTCATAGTAACTGCAAGCATGGATGTTACCATCGACTTGCCAACCCCTCCTTTACCACTAACAACACCAATAACCTTTTTGATGCTACTCATTTCATGTGGTTTCTCGGAGAAATCAGTTTTATTTTCTTTTCTATCTGCGCAGTTTTCCGCACAACTGCTACAGTTATGATTACAGTTTTTACTCATAATCTTAGCTCCTTTATTTTTCTTTTTTACTACGTTCAAATCAAAGGGTATTTTACCCATTAATCTATTGCTCTATACAAGTACTTACTATCTTACCTGTATTTTTTAATTTTATTGTTTATGTCTACGGCAATCAAGACCACAGCTATTCCTAAAGCCGTTACAAAGCCTATATTCACCTCCCTCAATCAATAGGATCTTTCCATAAACTAAGGAATCAGCTAATTTTTTTCTAGCTTCGTTATAAATACCTTGAACAGTACTACGAGCCACATCCATCCGACTAGCACACTCTTCTTGTGTGAAGCCCTTTAAATCTATAAGTCTTATTGTTTCATATTCATCAACAGTCATTACCACATAGTTATCTATGTCTGTAGATGTATCAAGAGGTCCAAATTTATTAATCTCGGGTAAAAAACAGATATTTCTCCACTTAATAGGTCTTGGCATATAATTCACCTCCTTGTGGTTTATGGCATATGTCATTTACTTTTATTATATATTATTTATGGCATATGTCAATAACTATTATAAAATTATATAAAAATATCAATAGAAAAAAATTATGTTATCTACTTTATAATGTTTATGTTGTTCCAAAAATGTTAATAAGTATTCTATAAATTTTACTTGGCAATAAATGGACATTGCTTTATAATATATAATAAATATTGTCGTAAAATGTTAAATATTCATATTAATTGTAATTAATACATTGTTAATAATTTTTTAATCTCATATTTTAAATACTTAACAACATGATATTAGTGGTTTTTATAAGGACGATTAGATAGGAGGTGCAAAATATTGAAAAAAAGAATAAAACACATAAAAGTAGCTGTTATCATTATGATTTTATCACTTGTTTGTATTAATCTAACTCAGAAGGTGTATGCAGAAGAAAGTAACATTAAAAAAATACTTATATTAAATTCGTATTCTCAGGACTTTGCATGGACAGATGAACAAACAAGAGCTATTAGTGAAAAATTAGATAGTCACGAAACTTATATTTCTCTTTACATTGAATATATGGACTGCAAGAATTATCCTACGCAGGAAAACATTGATTATCTGTACAACTATTATAAGTTTAAATATCAGAGCATGAAAATAGATATCATAATAACTACTGACGATGCAGCTCTTCAATTTGCGCTGGAAAATAGAGCAGAGTTATTTTCAGATGCTCCTATTGTTTTTAGTGGTGTTAATCAAGAAGGTGTAGATACTATTACTAAAGGATATGATAGAGTTACTGGTGTACTCGAAGTAATTGATCCTACAGAAACAATAAAGATTGCGAAAAATATTAATCCTTCATTAAAGAATATTTATTTGTTATATGATAATTCAACAAGTGGTTTATCTACTGGAAATATTGTTACTAATAAAATAAAAGCTTATGATTCTAATATAAATATTATACCATGGAATAATTTAAGCTATGAGCAAGTAAAGCAAAAGGTAAGCGACTTAAATGATAAAAACAGCATTATCATGATAAGTACATATTATAGTGATGTTAATAATAAAATAATTAAAATGGATGATATGACTAGAGAAATCTCTGCTATAAGTCATGTACCAATATACCATATATATGATTTTGGATTAAATTACGGAATCGTTGGCGGTTCCTTGAAAAGTGGAAGACAACAAGGCGAAAATGCTGCTGAAATAGCAATTAGAATTATTGAAGGTGAAGACCCAAATAATATACCTATTTTCATCACCGATACTATTCGAACTGTGTTTGATTATAATCAATTATTACGCTTTGATATACCTCTTAATGCATTACCACGAAATAGCGAGATTATAAATAAACCTTTTTCATTTTATGAAACCTATAAAACATTAGTCTTAACTGTAGTTGCTGCATTTTCTATCTTACTTGTATTAGTAAGCATCTTAATCTTTTATATACATAGATTACAAAAAATGAAACGAAAACTTTCTGAGAGTCACGAGGAATTGAAACATATTTATAAAGAGCTGTCTGCTTCTGATGAAGCAATGAATCAGCAGTACGATGAGATAACTAAAGTAAATGAAAAAATAAGATTAAGTGAAGAAAAATTGACTTACCTTGCTTACCATGATTCCATAACTGGATTACCTAATAAACTATCTTTGTACGAACATGCTAAAATGTTTTTTGACTCAGAGAATAAGAAGGCAGCTATATTATTTATTGATATAGATAATTTTAAACATGTGAATGATACCTTAGGACATACCTTTGGTGACAAATTAATTGCAAAAGTTAGTGAGCGATTGTCGGTTTTATTAAAGGATAATTGCTCTATATATCGACTAAGTGGAGACGAGTTTATCATTATTATCAATAATATAGATGGCAAAAAGCAGGTAGAAGAATATGCTTCCTTCCTACTTATGAACTTTTTAAAGGATTTTGATAGTTTGGGAAGTAATCTTCATATTAGCCTAAGTATAGGCATCTCCCTGTACCCAGATCATAGCAATGACTTAGAACAGTTATTAAAATATGCTGATATTGCTATGTACCATGTTAAAAAAGCAGGAAAAAAGGGCTATTTGGTATATGATCAAACGATGAACGAAGAATTTACTGAAAGAGTAACTATAGAGAAGCATTTACAGAGTGCATTTGATAACAATGAATTTAAAGTCTATTATCAACCACAATTGGATATTAGAACTAATAAAATTAGTGGTTTTGAGGCATTACTAAGATGGAATAGTCCAGTTCTAGGTTCAGTATCTCCTTTAAAATTTATCAAGGTAGCAGAAGATACACATTTTATTATTCAATTAGGAAAACTGGTTTTACAAAATGCATGTGATTTTCTAAAACGATTAAAGGAAAAAGGATATACAGATTTAATAGTATCTGTTAATATTTCAATACTTCAACTTCTACAAACAGACTTTATTGACTTTGTCAATGAAACCTTAAGAATAAATCAAATAGAGCCAGAACATCTTGAATTAGAAATTACTGAATCAATATTGATAGAATCGTTTGAAATTATTACACCAAGGCTACAAAGTTTACGTGATAACAAGGTCAGAATAGCATTAGATGATTTTGGTAAGGGATATTCTTCATTAAATTATTTAAAGCAGTTACCTATTACTACATTAAAAGTAGATAAAAGCTTTATTGATTATATTATCGGTAAAAATGAAGATAATCTTGTTGGACATATAATCTCAATAGGAAAAAATATGGGTATGTGTGTTGTAGCAGAAGGTGTGGAGCATCAAAATCAACTAGATTATTTAATTAGACATGATTGTGATAAAATTCAGGGATATTTATTTAGCAAACCAATTCCTGAAAGCGAGATATTTGAATTACTTGAGAGTAAGGTTTCACCTATTTAACAATAAACTGTAATAATCAAATAATCAACTATAAAAATTCTGCCCGATAAATCGGGCAGTTTTCATTTACATTTCTTATGGATTTAATGAATATCTTTAACTCGTGTCATTAATACTACTGTTTCTATATGGCACGATAGCATCAGATTGATGTCGGGTACTTTTGATACCAATTTTCCGTACAAGGGAACAGGTCGAGCATAGTTTTTTTGGATAGTTACTGTTCGCGGGAACAGGTCAACTGTTTTTGTCCGTTCGCAGGAACAAGTCGATGTATGGTTTATACCATAATCGTTATTGATCCATAGCAGTTTTGACAGACTCATAATCCCAATAATGCTTACCGTCTACCATCTTTTGCATTGCAGCATGCGTACCATATGCTTTGATGGCGTCAGGGCATTTACTTTTATCGACAGTTGCTGCGTTATATAGAACAACGAGTTTGATGTTATCGCTATCCCGTACAGCCTTTTTGCATTCATATTCGATAAAACTGTCATTACTGACGGTATGGCCAGTTTTACACTTACCGTTATCGTAGTTCGAACAATATGTACATTCGCCAGCTCTCCGACTTTTTGTGCCGCTACCAACGATTAGAATGAATGTCTTTGAAGCATCCATCCTTGTTGCAAGAGATGCTTTAATGCTGCAATTGAGACTATTGTCTCGTGCTTGAGTTAGGTCGTGCGCGTCTGTAAAGGACAGGCTCCATTTCTTACCGTCATTCCATGCGCGCAATTGGTCGATAGCGTTTTTATCGCCGTCCCAGTCTGCTGCGATGTACGTTTTAGTTCTATAAGCCATAATAATTCTTCCTCAATTCATAAAAATTTTTATTATATCGTTAAAGCCATGTCAGATCATTAGATGTACCTCATGTTTCAAGATCCTTCAATTTTTGAAGGTTTATCTTTTCGCTCTTTTTTTCCCAGATAATAATCTTAACCTTAGACGGATATGTAAATTTGATTCTGCTTAATTTGAATGTCCAAATTATAAGCTCCAGTAGCTCTTGGTCAGATATGTTTTCGTAATTCCTAAATCTGGTGATACCAGATCCCAATACCGGCAATGATAGCGTCCTTCCAGCATAGACTCTGTCTACCTCGTTCCAAAATGTAAGCAGGCAGCTAATATAGTCAGATATCTCGAGAAAAGCCTTGTTGTTCGCATCAAAGCGTGATAGCGCAATCAATAGATATTCTTTTGCCATGCAAACGGTTCCAAGCTTGTATTTCGTTTTCTTGCCCGCCGGCCGAGTGGAGTTTTCTCCTACGATCATCTCCTTTAAATGCTCATCTGCAACAATGATGTCATCAAGGACATCCACCAGTCCGGCGTAATACTTCTCGATGAACTGCCCGTGCAGAGATTGCCTCGAAATTATTTTGTCATCTACTTGTGTATCAAAATATTCGTTAAAAGAGATTGCCTTGAGTTCTGCAGTATCCTCAAAGATGTCACCAAAATACACCTCTACCTCAGAAGTGTTTATCTTAAGTCGAATGCTGCGGCGCACGTTTGCGTGGATCCATATCCCGATATAAACAAGGATGATTATACCAAGTGCCACTGCACCTGCGATCGGTTTATCCTTATCCTCTATGCCTGCAAACAGAAACACAATAGAAGTAATTACACTTATCGCGCTTAAAAAAGCATAGAATTTGTTCAGCACTCTCTTATCAAAAGGTGATACTTTCATTTAATAAGCCCCCAGTCAACGTAAGTTTGGCGGCTGTAATAGTTCTTTCCGTTGGTCAGGTGCTCACCATTTACATAAAAGCGAGAAATAGCATCAAAAATAGGTTCTTCTTTAAAAGCAATATGTATTGCCTCTATGCCAGTGTTACCAATTCGCTCGGCGAGTGCTTTTGGCCAGAGGTTACTCAAGGCATCAACATCGCAGATTGCTGAATATTCAGGATACGCGATAATCAAAGGAATCTTGTATGTATCGATAGCTTGTTCAATTTCATACGAAAGTACGCTTCCCGTATATCGTGTATCCTTTGTGATAATAACCAACATATTTTTGGATGCTCTAAGCCTTTCCTGAATTCGAGAATACAGGGTGGCTTTTAAACTTGAATCGCGCACCGCATATGTTTTCTCATGGCTGTTTGTTAACGAGAAATCAATGTTCTTGTTTGCGTTCCAAGCCTGTATTGTCGCATAATATCTGAAATCGGATTTGGTAGGGTCTGCTTCGCCAAATCCATCAAAGGCAACATAAGTTCCAGTTCTATTTGCCATAATCAATTCCCCCTTATTCCACACCCAAAGCCTTAAACACAGCTTCCTGCGGTGTGCTGTAAAATATCAAGCTGAATGCGCCGATGAGGTCTGACGGAACAGTTCCAAGATCAGCTGCGGATGTTATCGGGATCAATACTTTCTTAGCTCCAGCATCAAGGCAGACTTGTAAAACACTCGCTAGTTCTTCTACCTTGAGAATTGTACCGCTGATGCTAATCTCACCCAACACAGCAAGGCTCGAAAGAGTTGGCTTATTCAATGCGCATGACGCA
>JBPOHM010000284.1:0-2318 GCA_052035585.1 Bacillota bacterium | reverse complement strand
ATTCATACATATATGCATGATGGAAATCCACTTCCAAGCTTTGAGGGTGAACCAAAGCTTATTGAAATTAAAAATGATATAAATGAATTTTCTAATTTAATTTGGAATAGCATAAATGAAGAAAATAAGATTTCTTTATTTGTAAGATACATAAATATTGAAACTAAAGATGAAGATACTGTAATTATTAATAAAAATAAATAGTCAAAATTGTATGAAAGGATAAATATATGAAAGAGTTACAATTGAAGTATGGCTGTAATCCAAATCAAAAGCCATCAAGAATTTTCATGAATAATGATTTAGAGCTACCTATAAAGGTTTTATCAGGAACTCCTGGATATATAAATTTTTTAGATGCATTTAATGCTTGGCAGTTAGTTAAGGAGTTAAAGGAAGCAACGGGCTTACCCGCTGCAACTTCATTTAAGCATGTATCACCTGCCGGTGTTGCTGTTGGACTTCCACTAGATGATGTACTAGCAAAAATATATCATGTTGATGATATGGGAAAATTATCAGATCTAGCCTGTGCATATGCAAGAGCAAGAGGTGCTGATAGAATGTCTTCATTTGGTGATTTTATAGCATTATCAGATGTATGTGACCTTGATACTGCAAGAATAATAAAAAGAGAGGTTTCTGATGGAATCATAGCCCCAGGATATACTGCAGAGGCTCTTGAAATATTAAAAACTAAAAAGAATGGTAGCTACAATGTTATTGAAATAGATCCAAATTATACACCTGCACCTATTGAGCATAAGGATGTATTTGGAATTTGCTTTGAGCAAGGAAGAAATAATTTAAAAATAGATGAAGAATTACTAAGTAATTTAGTAACTGAAAACAAGGAAATACCTGAACAAGCAAGAAGAGATTTAATAATTGCACTTATTACATTAAAATACACTCAATCAAATTCTGTTTGCTATGTAAAGGATGGTCAAGCAATTGGAATTGGCGCTGGTCAGCAATCTAGAATTCACTGTACAAGACTTGCAGGACAAAAAGCAGATAACTGGATGCTAAGACAATCTCCACAGGTATTAAGCCTTCAATTTTTAGATCATATAGGAAGAGCTGATAAGGATAATGCCATTGATAATTTCATTGGTGATTATGCTATGGACATACTTGCTGAAGGAGAATGGCAGAAATTATTTAAGGTTAAGCCTGAATTATTTACAGCTAAGGAAAAACGTGTATGGCTTGATAAAATGCAAAATGTTGTTCTTGGTTCAGATGCTTTCTTCCCTTTTAGTGACAACATAGAAAGAGCTAGAAAAAGCGGAGTAAAATACATCGCTCAGCCAGGTGGCTCAGTAAGAGATGATGCTGTTATAGATTGCTGTAACAAATATAATATGGTTATGGCATTTACAGGAATCAGGTTGTTCCATCATTAGAAGTTAATAATCAATTCTTATATAAAAATACACCTAAAATATTAACAAAACTTTTAGGTATATTTTTAATTACAATCTAAAATATTTAAATCAAATAATACTTATTTAAGTTCAACAATAACAATTTCCTTCACCCTTGATTTTAAGCACTAATTTAATAATGAAAAACGTTATATTATATAAAAAATTTTTGAACATATAATAACATTACTAATTATTTTGGGACTTATATTAAAATAGTATACACAAAAGGTTTAACTTTTACATGACCTATGCTACTTCATAAGCAGCATTTGGAGTCATATAATTTATTGAACTATGAATCCTTTTTCGATTATACCAGAATTCTATATACTCAAATATTGCTTTTCTTGCAATATTGATATCATAATATTTATGGTGGTGTATTACTACTTTCTTTTGTATTCAATGAAATGATTCTATACATGCATTATAATATGGATTGTCTTTTCTACTAAAGGAATGTATTATTACTTTACTTGATAAGTATTTTTCAAATAATTGGCTTGTATATTGTGTTCCTAAATCACTACGCAGAATTATGCCCTTGGTTTCTTTTACATTTAAACATGCATTTTCTACTGCTTGTATTACTAATTCTGCATTCATCTTTGTTCCATATGCATAATCAATTATCTTCTTACTATGAATTACTCCAGTTATATAATCACATATAACTAAAATACATAATATCCTTAATATTAAATCTAATCCTACAAAAAATGCTGATATAGGCCTGACATGGCTGCAATTATGCTGTTTTGCATTAAATATTTTGTTATTTTATCTTCCATTTGTTAATAAAAAAAGACTATAAAAAATAGCCTTTCAATTTACTTTATTTATTATTTTTTATTATTTGTAAATCTATAATAAGTTGCATCGCCA
>JBPOHM010000052.1:0-12719 GCA_052035585.1 Bacillota bacterium | reverse complement strand
ATTTTGATTGATTCAATACGGTTTTTAACTTACTCGATCCTTCATCGCATCCTCTCATATCTAATGAGAAGTATATTAAATTTTAATCATTGTAACACTAGCTATTTTATTTGTCAATATATATTTTTTATTTTTTTCTTCTTCCTGATTCTTTAGTATTATCTCTTCTCTTACTTGATTTTCCACCAAATTTTGCTTCAGAAACACTACCCTTTTGTCTTTTTGATGTTGTAAGCTCTACAACAACATCCTTACCCTTAATTGATGATTTATTCATCATTTTTAGTATGACATTTTTATGCTCTTTAGCCGCAGTAAAGAAAGAAAATTTATCTAATACTTCAATCTCACCTATATCATTTCCAGGTATATCACATTCACCAGCTACTGCACCAAGAATATCTCTAGCTCTTATACCATCCTTTTTACCAAGGTTAAGGAAAAATCTAACTCCAGACTTATCAATTTCATCATTTCTATCCCTAGATGATTTTCTCTTTTCTGGAACTATATCATTTAAGTCCTTATCATTTTCTGTATCATCAAAGCTCAATCTGTCTTTAATTAAAGCTGATATAATAGCCTCTGGAGTATATCCTGCTTCATATAATCTATTAATAATATATGAATAATCCTCAGTTAAGCCACTTTGAATTTTAGCTTCAAGAGTTCTAATAAACTTATCCTTCTTGATTTCATTTACCTTTTCAATAGTTGGAATCTGTCTTTTTCTTATAGGCTTTTTAGTGTATTTTTCTATAGCCTGAAGCTTTCTTAATTCCTTGTTTGTTAAAAGTGTAAATGATAGACCTTCTCTACCAGCACGTCCTGTTCTTCCAATACGGTGAACATAGTAATCCTCTTTACTTGGTATCTCATAATTGATAACAGCTTCTACCTCTTTAATATCTAGTCCTCTAGCAGCAACATCTGTAGCAATCAGAACATCAACTAAACCGTTGTTAAATTTATTAAGTGTATCAAGTCTTTGTGCTTGGTTTATATCACCATGAATTTTATCACAGTTATAGCCCTTTTCTATAAGCACATCAAATAGTTCATCAACACTCTTTTTAGTATTACAAAATACTAAAGCTAACTTTGAAGTATAAGTGTCAAGAATTCTCATTAGTGCTTCTGTTTTATCAGAATGCTTTACTATAAAATAACTTTGTTTAACTTCCTTAGCAGTTATACCCTCTCTTAAGGTTTGTATCATAACAGGATTATCTTGAAATTCTCTTGTTATTTTTATTATTGCATCTGGCATAGTAGCAGAAAATAAAAGTGTTTGTGTTTTATGGTCTATTTTACTTAATATATGTTCAATATCTTCCTTAAAACCCATCTTAAGCATTTCATCTGCTTCATCAAGTATAGTTATTTTTAGCTCATTAAGCTTAATAACTCCCCTATCGATAAGGTCTATAACTCTACCAGGTGTACCAATAATAATTTGTGCTCCACCCTTTAATTTATCAATTTGTCCTCTAATATCTGCTCCGCCATAAACGCTTACTGTTCTTATTCCTTCTATATATTTAGACATTTTTTTGAATTCATTTGCAACCTGAACTGCTAACTCCCTTGTTGGACAAAGTGCTAAAGCCTGTGGTCTTCTAACATCGGTATCGATGCTCTGAATTACTGGAATACCAAATGCAGCTGTTTTGCCAGTACCTGTGTTTGACTGTGCAATAATATCTTTCCCTTCCAAAATATGAGGAATAGCTTCTTGCTGTATTTGTGTCAGCTCTTCAAAGCCCATTTCCTCCAAAGCCTTTTGGATTTTTTCGTTAATTACGATGTTTTCAATTTTCATTAATTCTTTTTCTTCCTTATTTTTAATTTTGTTAACATATCATTGTATCATTATAATTTACATTATGCAAGAAATTTATTATTTTATTTATGATAAATATTTAATTTTTTATATAAAAAAGCGAGAATCTAAATTTAATGCTTTATATAAAACATTTTATTAGTTCTCGCTTCTTTATTTATTATTTTTTTAAATTTTTATTTATTTTAAAGCTTCAACATATCTAAACAGCATTGTAGCTACCTCTGCACGTGTCGCAAAGCCTTTAGGATCAAATTTGTTTTCTCCCTTACCTTTGATAATGCCTTGGAATACAAGTGCTTCAACTGCCTCTTTTGCATAATTGCTAATGTCATTTTTATCTACAAAATTAATATTCATTTCAGACTTAACTGGTATTTTGCCACTTACATTTTGATAGCGATAAAGAATAGTTGCTAACTGTTCTCTCGTAATATTGGCATTTGGTGCAAATATGCCATCTGATATACCTTCTACTATTTTATTTTGTTCAGCCCAAGCTATAGCAGTACTATACCATTCATCACTTGGTACATCTTTAAATTTCATAGAAATATTTGCATTTGGTTTTCCTTCTAGTCTCCATAGAACAGTTACAAGCATTGCACGAGTCATAGTACTATTAGGAGCAAAGCTATTTTCACTTACTCCCTCAAACAAACCATTCTCAACAACAAATTTTACTGCATTGTAATACCAAGAATTTGAATCTAAATCTTTAAACTTATCAATTGGATTTGGTTTTGGTGTTGGTATTTCATCTCCTCCAGTAGTAGAATCATCTGGTTCCTCTACTGGAACATAAGGTGTACAAACAACATCTGCACGGTCACGAATTCGAATACGTGGGCCTTCAGTATCTATAGAGGATAGACCTATTGCAGTTATATTAGCACCTATCGCTAGATTAGCTATAGTTTTATCCTTAGTAATATATCCATCAATGAAAATACGAGCAATTACCCCAGATGAATCTTTAACAAAAATACTCTCAACAACATCATTTGGAGTTGTCATACCTGTTACTCTACCTGAAACCTTTACTAAGCTTCCTAGGTTAGCACCACTAGCAGCTTGAGCAGTTGTTTCAACTATAGGCTTTGGTAATTCTTTAATCTCACTATCAATAATAGTAAGCTTCTGTACTGTTATTTGGCGTTCTCCATTATATGAGCTAGTTGTACCCTTTATTTCTACAGTTTGACCTGCTCTAATATCTCCTGCCACAGGGAAGGCATTGATACCTGCTGTATCATCTTGCAAATAAATACAATCAAAAAATGCTGTATCTCTATCATATCCTGAAGCATTTGATGTAACAATTCCTCTAATTGTGAAGATTTCACCCTCTTTTGCTGCATGTACTGTTGCAATATCAGTTATTGTCACTGGACTTATACTTTGAACTACATTTTCAAGAATTGTGTAATTGCTATATGCTGGTGTTGCATAGCTATCTAGAGTAGCTTGAATTTCAAAATTACTCATAAACGCTGAGCCTGCTACAATCACAGTAGAGCTATTGCCATTTTCATGATTTACTGTTTCTGAAGCTGCAACCATGTATTTATCGTTATACTTAGGAATAGTTACACCTGCAAAATTATCCTTATCATCATCAGATGAATAACTAGTTACAAATGCATATACCATAGGACTAATATATGAAGGTAATTCACTAGTAGGTAAATTATCATTATCTACAGCATAAATAGTAGAGCCACCATAATTTGAGTATACCTGCTCATCAGGTTTTACTCTATCAAGGAATGGATTCTCCATATTATATTCAGTTAAGTATAGACGCATATTTTGGCCACCATTATTAGTGTCATCCTTAATTTCATCATCAGAAACTCTTAATTTAGCTCCTATAGCAGCTAATATCCTATTCTGCTGTGCTGCCATATGCTGATCTGGTGGTAATGTATGTGGAGTACCATCTGTGAAAGTCTTATAGCTTTCATAATAATCTCCCCAACTTGTAACTATAACTGTTCCTCCAGTATGTGCGAACTGCGCTATTGCTTCTATTTCTTCATCACTGTAGCTCTTATATCCTATTTTAAATGCACTTCCATCACGACGTGTTGGTGGAGTAAATACAAGCATCTTGTATTTTGGATTGCTCATTGCATTAATTAATTCTTCGCTAGTTCTTAGTTCCACTACACGAACATCAAATTCTGTTGCTAGTTTCGCAAAGTTGCCCATATTATCCTTGTAGTTTCCATCTACATATTCATTGTAATGGCTAGCATCAATACCAACATAAACTAGCTTTTCACTATCTCTAACATTTAATTCTACACTTTGGTTATATTCTTTATCCTCACCATTTAAGGTTAGAACAACACTGACATTGAATATATCTATACCTGCATTACTTGGTGTATATTTATAATTATCTATTACTGTTCCTGATGAGCTAATAACTGTGTTAGGAGTTTTTGTATCAATAACAGTACCATTTACACTATAAGTAATAGATTTTATTATAGCATCTGAGCTTTCATTATTAAATATTGTAGTATTTATAGTTAATTCTTCATTTGTAACTGGCATAATAGTATCACATTCTACTGATGTTATACCCATTATAGCTGCATTTCCAATCCATACAGGAGCTGTAACAGCAATGTTCTTATCAGCCTGAGTTACACGTACATAATAGTAGCCCTTTGCTACTGGAAGCTCAAATTCCATATTTACTGAATTAGAATTAAAGGTCTCACTCTTAACAATTCTTCCACCATTTGTTATTACTTCAACCTTTGAAATAATATCATTTCTATCTGGGTCATAAATACTGATATAAAATTTTAATGGTGATGTAGGTATTTCATTAATAACCTGACCCATCAAATGATTATTAAGTTCATAAAATATACTTAAGTTTTTATCTTCAGTTGCATACATTGCTCTTGCATACATACCTGCTAAAAGACCATCAACAGAATTTTCATCTGTAAATATTACCGTACGAGCAGTATTAGAATTACCCCAGTATCCCTTATGATTGTCTTGATTATTTGTCGGTGCTACATGCCATCCCTTATCAAGTGCTTTAGTATATTCTGTATAGCTAGGGAAATATCCACCAGAGCCTATTCCACCTTCACCATTACCAACCTCAACAGCAAACATCTTTTCATCAATCTTTGGATTCCAATAAGCAAAGTCTGCGAAAGTACCAAAGGTTTTGCCTGGATGGTTAAATTGAGATAGATTAGCTAAAGAGTTTGTATTCGCAACAAGTGTCTCATAATAGAGTTTTAATCCTGCATCACCTGACTTATTATTAAGAGCTGAGTTATTACGGCTAACTAGTCCATCAGAATTAAATGTATTAATATGACCAGGGCCACCAGACCAAGTCATCTCAAAACCTGGTATAGCAGTACGAACACCATCATTTGCTGCATTAAACTCTGTCATTGTATTTACATATTCTTCCCATATTGCACGACTAGTGCTTGTCATTAAACTTTTATCATTAAGTGCAGCCTCTGGATTAGGAGCATTTGTTGTATCAAAATAATTAGAGTGGTCAGTAAAAGCAACAAAATCAACATTATCTTCAGTTGGAATTCCTAAAATGTAATTCAAACCATCCTGTAAAGTTCCAGAACCATCTGAATATTGAGCAGTATGTGAATGAAGCTGACCAAAATATGCTCGTACTACAGCAGTACCAACATTAAAGTTCCAAGTTTCACTAACACTTTTACTATCTGCACGTGTTACAATAACCATAGCAGTGTATTTACCTTCAGCAAGAGGAGTATCGTGTGTATATGCATATTCAGAAGATTCTCCAGATTTTAATATCATATCTTTATTTTCAAATATAATATCATTACCTTTTCTCAAGCTTAGTTTAACAGAAGGTTCAACTCCCGCATTTATTAATATAACAGAAATTTCAGGAGTATTATTATCTCCAGTATAGCTATTTTTTTCTGGCTTTACATCTATAATTTGTGGGTTACTATCAATTCCAACAGTGATTTCACCAGTACTTGCTGTAACATTGTTTTCACCAGTTGCTGTTATTGTAAATTTTAATTCAGTAGCAGTTTCTATTATTTCACTACCTGGTATAGTAAATTCATATTTACCAGTTGTAGTATTTTTTATCATACTTTGATCATCTACAACATTATCTCCAATTGTGTAATCAATATTAACTGATTTTATTCCACTATATGCTTTAGCCTCTACTGAAATTGTATAATCTTGACCAACCTCTGCATCTAAGAAGTCAGGTACATTTATAACTGGAGGCTTCGTATCATTTACAAGCTCATAAACTTGGAAGCCATTATCTTCAGCAGTTCCTGTTGAGAGCTGTATTGTTGAATTAAAACAACTAACCATTGCATACAGATTTACAACATCACCTTCTTCTACTCCAAATGGATATGGTGCTCCCCTATATATATTTATTGTATCAGAGCCAAAGGTAACTGGAGTATTTCCAGAACTACTGTATTTTCCTAAAGTAACTCCTTCAAGCTTTACAAATCGGCCTAACATTGTGTTTCCAATAGCCAATAAATCTGCAATTGTAACAGTTTCAGGATTCATTCTTGGTTGAGTTCCTGTTTTAACTATAGAAGAAACACTATCCATTTCAGGTAATCCATTATAAATCTTAAAGGTACCAGTTATTTTAACAGTGTCTCCAACATTTACACCCTCTGGATTACTTTTGTAGATATATAAAGAATATAATTGCCCATCTATAACATCTTGTATTGTAAAATTCTTATAAGTATTTGCAAAATAAGCAATTTGACCAGTAACAGTTACATTAGTTGTTCCACTAGGAAGATCAAGTACCTGCTTAATATTTAATGGTTCTGGATCAGTCCCACCATTTGTTGGAATACCATTTATAACAATATTGTTTATATTTGATGTTCCGCCGCTTGCTATAGTTCCACCATCAACGCTATATTGAAGCTCAAAGTCCCTAGGTCCAGTTCCAGAAGAACGACCTTTAGCCATAATATTTAAATCTTTATAGCCTTCGGTCGAAAATTCAATTTGCCAATACTCACTTCCACTTGTCCAATTGTTTTCGGCGTCACCTGCTAAGCATAAGCTTTGTGTGCTATATGTCATATCCTTAGGAATAGAATTTGTTAATATAGCACCCCCCATCTTAGCTCCATTTGTAGCAGGGGCAATCCTTGCATTTGGAGTTGGAGCAGCAGTATAATTCCAAGCAACTACTGTTTCTTCATCTTCTGCATATACTGTTGGTACATTAAACATACTAGCTAATAACATAACTGTTAAAAGGAAACTCAAAAATCGTTTCATTTTTCTCATAGAAATCTCTCCTTTTTAACTTTAATTATCTATATAAACTCTGCTAAAAAGCAGAGATAATTTTTAATATACTAAAATGCATATTAAAAATTAACTTAAACTAATTTAATTAAATTGTATTAGCCTTTTTCTTTCTTATGATATTCTTTGTACTTTTTTTAGTATTTTTTCTGCACATAGTAGAAGATAAAGCAGCTACAATAGGCACTGTGAGTACAACTCCTATAGTTCCTGCCAGTGATTGTAATATTTCTATTGTCATTAAATCACTATTAAAAATTTGAATATAAGGGTAATCAAATATTCTAAATAGGATAAGCATATTAAGAGAAGCACCAGCAAATGCTAAAATAAGTGTGTTAACCATCGTTCCCATAGTATCTCTTCCTACGTTTAATCCAAATTTAAAGAGCTCCTTACGTTTCATATTTGGATTAACAGCATATAGCTCATACACAGCTGATGTCATACCCATTGTAATATCCATTACAGCACCTAAAGATGATATTAAAATTCCACTTATCAGCATTCCACTTATTTTCAATCCATCATTACCACTTCTTAAAATCAAATCCTCTGCTTCAGGCATATTAAAGCCATTTATAGGCGTTATTAGACTAACTATATAAGCAATTAAGCCTGCAATTAAAACACCACTAAATGATGCAATACTTGCGCAAAAGGCCTTTGAAGAATAACCATTAAGCATAAACATAGACACTGTTGTAGTAATAAGAACTAAAATAATAGTTGCTAAAATTGCTGGTACCCCTCGCTGTATCATTGGAATAAGCATATACCAAATACAAATTATGGTGAAAATAAGACTTAAAAGTGCTGAAAGACCTTTTTTTCTACCAAATACTAAAATTAGTGTTACAAAAACTATTACTAAAAATATAATTGCTATACTACGATTATAATTAGCTATAGATGCAACATATGGCTTAGATTGTGAGTCATAGTCAAGTCTAACAATTACCTTTGTGTTTACCTTGACATCTATATTAGAATAAGCATTTAAGTAATTAACAGCTGGTAGCTCTAGTCCCTTATGCTGACCACCATCAAGCTTTACATAAAGCTCTTGAGTTCCTAAACGCAAGCCTTCAGTCCATGTATCTGGATAAGCATCATCTCGTATAATCTTTGTAACATGAGCAGGAACAAAAATAAATTTACTTGCAGCTGTCGGTACTTGTCCAGCTATTGGCTTATTTAAAAAATAAATTATAATTACGAAAACTACTATTAATATAGCTATGCTAACTAATTTTAGAATGTTTATTTTATTTTTCATAACAACCCCCTATCTAAATATTTTATGTTTTGGATAAATATCGTAACATAGAAAATGTTATAATTCCACAGTTTTTCGTCGATAATTTTCTAGTTTATATGACCTTATTTTTTATTTTCTATAACTAAATTTTTATAGTAATATTTATTACTAATTATTGAAACAATAAAATGTTGAAAACATTTGAAAGGAAATTTTATTATGATTTATAGGATAAAATATATAACTATTTTTGTAATATTTTGTATGACATCATTCTACTTTTTAACTGGCTGTTCACTATTCATGCAAAATTCAGACTCTAAAACAGATTTAAATCCAGAATTTATTAACAAGGATAACCCTACAAATGATGATAATGATGAAAACATTGACGAGATGGTATCAGAAGTTATAAATGAAGATTTAAAAGCCATATTAAATACTATGACTTTAGAACAAAAGATAGGGCAGATGTTTATTGTCCGTTGTCCAGAAGAAGGTGTTGTAGATAAGGTAAATGAATACTATTTAGGTGGGTATATTTTATTTGCTAGAGACTTTAAAGGAAAGACAAAGGAAGAAATAGTAAATAACATTAAATCATATCAGGATGCTTCTAAAATTAAAATGCTAATAGCTGTTGACGAAGAAGGTGGAACAGTAAACAGAGTAAGTATAAATCAAAATCTTAGAGCAGTACCATTTTGGTCACCTCAAGATTTATATAATGAAGGTGGATGGGAGTTGATTATTAGTGACACAAAAGAAAAATCAAGCCTATTAAAGTCATTAGGCATTAATGTTAACATGGCACCTGTTTGTGATGTCTCCGAGAATCCTTCAGATTATATTTATAAAAGAAGCTTTGGCAAAAATGCAGAAGAAACCTCTAAATATGTAAAAACTGTTGTACAAATTATGCATTCTGAAAGCATTGGTTCAGTTTTAAAGCATTTTCCTGGTTATGGTAATAATGTTGACACCCATACTGGCATCTCTTATGATAAGCGAGATTACAATAATTTTATAGAAAATGACTTTAAACCCTTTATAGCTGGTATAGAAGCTGGTGCAGATTCTATATTAGTATCACACAATATAATTGAAGCTATCGATAATAAAAACCCAGCTTCATTATCAAGAAAAATACATGAGATACTACGTAATGAGCTTAATTTTAAAGGTGTTATTATGACAGATGACTTATATATGGATGCTATTAAGGATTATGTAAGCGAAGAGCAGGCAGCAATATCTGCTATTTTAGCTGGAAATGATTTAATATGCTGTACTAATTTTGAAACACAAATTCCTGCTGTGATAAATGCTATAAAGGATGGGATAATTACTGAAAAGCAAATAGATGAGTCTGTGCTTAGAATATTAAATTGGAAAAATAGGCTTGGTATTTTAAATTAATAATTATGGAAAAATCCATTAATATAATATATAATAGTTATAATAAAATATTAATGGAGGGCTTAAATGAGTTTTCAAGTTGAAATTATAAAGTTTATTCAAACATTTAGCAATAGTTTTTTAGATTTGTTATTTGAAGCAATTACATTATTAGGAGAGGAATCTGTTTTAGTTTTTTTATCAGCTTTTATCTTTTTAAGTATTGATAAAAACAAAGGTTACAAGCTAATATTTACAATTGCATCTGGAACATGTTTTAATGCACTGATAAAAAATATTGTAAAATTTGAAAGACCTATAGGTATAGAGGGAATTATATCTAATCGTGTCCATACAGCTACAGGCTATTCATTTCCAAGCGGTCATACACAAGCTACTTCAACCTTTTGGTCATCAGTATCTATAATATTTAAGAAAAAAGCACTTTATATTTTTACTGCAATTATTATTATATTAGTTGCTATATCAAGACTTTATCTTGGTGTACACTGGCCAACTGATGTTATATTTGGGGCAATATTTGGTGTAATATGGGCACTTTTAATTGATAAGGCCTTTGATTATATTCAGAAATCTAAAAACTATATAGCACTAATAGCTTCATCTATTGTATTTGCTATATTAGCTTTTCTTATAGGTGATAATGATTTCTTCAAATCAGCAGGCTTATTACTTGGACTTTCAATAGGTTATATAATTGAAGATAAGTATATTCATTTAGAAATAAATATGCCTATTAAAAGAAAAATGATAGTATATGTTCTACTTATAGGAGGTTTACTGTTAATTAAGTCTTTATTAAAAATTGTATTTCCAGAAATGTTGATATTTAGTATGCTAAGATACTTCCTTGTAGGTATTTGGGCATTTGGAGTTGTTCCTATTATAGCAAGCTGTTTAAACAAAAAGAGTAAAAAGTTTACTATGTAAACTTTTTACTCTTTTTATTATTGATTTTGTGCATCTCTTATACGTTCTCTTATTTTAACCAATTCATCAGGCATTTTTACATTTGCATTATCAAGGTAATCACTTAATAATTTTGTGTATCCAGACATTCTATACTCATATATAACTTCATCTTTATTCATTTGCTCAAAAGTATCTTTTCTATCTACAACCTTTATAATATGATAACCATAATCTGTTTTAACAGGATCACTTATTTGACCTACAGACATTGAAAATGCAGCATTAGAAAACTCTGGAACCATTTGGTCTGCTGTGAAGGTTCCTAAATTTCCACCTTCACTTGCACTAGAATCCTTAGAAAACTCCTTTGCAAGCTCCTCAAAGTTTCCACCAGCATCTAATTTTTTCTTTATATCCTTAGCTTCTTCTTCAGTATCTACAAGAATATGACTTGCTTTAACTTGTTCAAATATGCTTTTATTTGAATTAAAAAATTCCTTTAACTGTTTATCTGATGGAGTTTTTGATGCTATTTCTGAAGCCTTAGACTTTAGAAAACCATTTATTAAAAACATATTTTTAATATTTTCCTTATAGCTTTCTATTGTCATGTTATTTTGTGTTAAATATTCTTCAAAATTTCCTGTTTTTGAATACTCTTCTTTAATTCTATCATATTCATCATTTATCTCTTTTTCAGTTACAGTTATTTTAGCTAAATTTGCTTCATTTAAAAGAACCTTGTCCAATATCAATTGCTCAATAGCAATCTCTTCCATTCTTTTAATTACATTTTCATTATCCTTTAGAAGCTCCCATTGATCTAAATATTGTTGTTGAAAATTAAGCTTTACCATTTCCAAGGTTGTATTATACTCTTCCATAGTTACTTCATATAGAGTATCACTCATTTTTGCTTTATTCTTATCACTGCAAGCTGTCAATTGAAAAATCATAGCAACTGCTATAATAAGTAAAAATATTTTCTTTAATGATTTCAATTTAAAATCCTCCCTAGTTCCTTAGCACTTTTTACATTTTAACATAATTTCATAATAAAATAAACAATAATTTTTCTACAAATTAATTTTAAATTATTAACCTTAAATTAATCTTGTATTATAAAAAAAAGTATTAATAAAATAAAAATGTTACATAACTTGTTGTTTCTTCAACCTTTTAAAGGGTGCTGTACTAAAGCCTTGCATATCCCCATAATATAACCTTAAATATTACAAAATATTAATGGACAAAACAAAAAATAGCGAAGATATCACTCTTCGCTACTTTTAACTAATCTATGTATGTCATTATATCATTAATTGATTTTCTAACCTTATTACGTATTTTATCAGTTTTTGCATAGCCTACTGATAAAACAAGACGAATATTTTTATCTTCTGGAAGATTTAATATTTTCTTTATTTCTTTATCATCAAACGCTCCCATTATACATGTTGATAAACCAAGCTCAGTTGCAGCATAACAAATATTCATCACTGCCATGCCAACATCACCTTGAGCATACTTCTGACTTACTCCACCAATTAACTTTGCTTCTTCTTCACATACAATTATAAATGCTGGTACATTTGATGTAAATTTGTTAATTCCATTTGTCTGTGTGCATTTAGCTATAAGTGGTGATTTTTCTTCACTATTTACAACAACAAAGCTCCATGGCTGTGAATTACAAGCAGATGGTGTTAATCGTGCAGCATCAATGCACTTAATCAACAATTCTTTGTCAACCTTTTTATCACTATAATCTCTGCAGCTTTCTCTCTTATTTATAAGCTCAAAAAATGTCATTATATTCCTCCTAAATTTCCTATTAATTAATATAAACTTCTTTTATTATACCAAGCACTAATTTAATTGTCTATAATTGATTTCTAATTATATTTGCATATTTTTCTTATT
>JBPOHM010000365.1:0-1588 GCA_052035585.1 Bacillota bacterium | reverse complement strand
TTATATCACCAGAGTATCTTATACCACCGTCAGCAATAATTGGAATATCGTATTTATCAGCAATTTCTGAGCACATCATAATCGCTGAAAACTGTGGAACACCACAACCTGCTATTATTCTTGTTGTACAAATGGAGCCAGGACCAATACCTACTTTAACGGCTGATGCCCCTTCTTTAATTAGTGCATAAGTTCCTTCAGGAGTAGCAACATTTCCAGCAACAACAGAAAGGTCTGGATATTTATCTTTTATACTCTTTAATAAATTTATAACTCCTTCTGAATGACCATGAGCTGAGTCAATAACAATTGCATCAACTCCAGATTTGTATAATAACTCAACTCGAGTAAGTGCATCTTTTGAGACTGAAACTGCTGCACCTACTCTTAATCTGCCATTATCATCTTTGCAAGAATTAGGATATTCAATCATTTTATTAATGTCTTTAATTGTTATGAGACCCTTAAGGGTATAATTATCATCGACTATTAATAATTTCTCAACTTTGTGCTGCTTAAGGATTTCTTTTGCCTCTATAATTGAAGTCCCTTCTTTAGCAGTAATAAGGTTTTCTTTTGTCATAACATTTGATACTTTTTCTGTATAGTCTGTAATAAACCTTATATCTCTATTTGTTATTATTCCAACTAATTTTTCATTTCTTGTTATTGGGACTCCAGATATGTGGTATTTTTCAGAGACGTTTAAAACGTCTTGAATTGTAGCGTCTTCAGAAAGTGTAATTGGGTTTGTTATTAGACCACTCTCTGACCTTTTTACTTTATCTACCTCTTCTGCTTGCATTGCTGGAGGAAGATTCTTGTGAATTATACCAATACCTCCTTGGCGAGCGAGAGCAATAGCTAAACGTGCTTCAGTAACTCTATCCATAGCAGCGCTCACAAGTGGTATATTTATAGGTATGTTCTTAGTAAACCGTGTATGAAGGCTCACTTCCCTTGGAAGGATATTTGAATATGCTGGTATTATTAATACATCGTCATATGTTAATGCTATTCCATTTATTTTTCTATTATAATCCATAGAATTTTCTCCATTCTAAAGTTAAATATATTTATAAGTCTAAAATAAAAAGATGAATTTTCAAACTTTAATTTATTTTTAAGGGTATATTCTTATTTTGTATAGCATCTATAAGTTTTTGATATGTTTCTTCCAATGCTTCAGATATAACCCTTGTTTCTCCAATAACCGTTATAAAATTTGAATCTCCTATCCAGCGAGGAACTATATGAGCATGAATATGGTCTTCCACTCCAGCACCAGCGACTTTTCCGATGTTCATCCCTACATTAAAACCTTGCGGTTCAAAAGCAGCTTTAAGTAATCTAATTGAATAATCAATAAGATTGATGAATTCTAACGATGCATCATCTCTTAGATCAGATAATTGACCTATATGCGAATAAGGTACAACCATCAAGTGTCCTGGAGAATATGGATATTTATTTAAAACGATAAAATTGAATTTTCCTCTATAAATTATATAATTTTCGCTATCTTTATTTTCTTCAAGCATCTTACAAAAGAAGCATTCTTTATCTTTGTTTCCTCTAATGTATACAT
>JBPOHM010000068.1:0-13352 GCA_052035585.1 Bacillota bacterium | reverse complement strand
GCATAATTTTAAAACCTCTTCTGATTAATGGGATTTCGAGCATTATATCGAAGAGGTTTTTATGCAAGGTTAAATCCTGTAGCATTTTATAAAGAAAGGAACATGTTGAAATTGACGGAAATAATTTTTTAAGAGATAATATAAAAAGGATTAAGTATTCTAGAAAAACTATACTATTCTTCATAATAGTATAAATTATCTATATAAATTGTTAAAGGAGTGCATAATTTGTTTGATTTAGATGCTTGTGTAGGATTTATTACAAATAGAGCAGGTAAAAAACTTGCCAATGAGTTTAATGAAAGACTTTTAACGGTAGGAATAACAAGAGTACAGTGGGTTGCACTTTATTATCTAGGTAAGCACAAGGAGCTTAACCAAAAAGAATTAGCCGAATTAATGGACATAAAGGAATCTTCTGTGGCTAGACTAATTGATAGAATGGAAAAGGAAGGCTATGTACTCAGGAAAAAAGATATAAGTGATAGAAGAGTTACTATATTGCTATTAACAGAAAAGGGAATTGATTACAGAGAAAAACTTCTGCCAGAAGGAGAGAAGATGGCTCAGGTTTTTACTGAAGGCATTTCTGATGAAGAATTAGAAATATTTCTTAGAGTGATAGATAAAATGTTATCAAATGTTAAATAAATTTTTAAAAAAGTTGTTGATTTTTTAACAAATACTTGCTATGCTAATAATTAGCATAGCAAGTATTTTAAATTTAAGGAGGAATAAAAATGAGTAAAGGTCCAAGAGAATTATTAAATGATTTTATGAATGGCTTACAAGCTGTAGGTGAAACTAATCCAACACATATTGATGCTTTTATGAATCTTTTAGGCGCTAGCTACGAACCAAAGGCTGTTGATGTAAAGACTAAGGAGTTAATTAGTATTGGTATTGCTGTTTACAATAGATGTGAGTATTGTATAGCATTCCATACCTTTAAGGCATTTGAGGCAGGTGCAACTAGAGAAGAATTACTAGAAGCGGCAATGGTTGCAGTTGCATTTGGTGGAGGTCCATCTATAGCTTATGCAACAACATTATTAAAAGATTGCATTGATGAATTTGAAAAGGATTTCAAATAAGGCTTCTAAAATAGGGAGGCGATTAAAATTAGCGTAGATATTAAGATTGAGAAACTATTAGGTGGAGCAGCTAAAGGAAAAATAATGAAGATATATAAAAAGGCTGGTGACAACATAAATCCAGATGAGCCATTGTTTTTAGTAGAGGCCAACAAAAAATCTTCAGATATTTTTCCTAATGGGAAAGGATTAATAAAAGAAATAAACGTTAAAGTTGGAGACATGGTTAATGTAGGGCAGGTTGTAGCTATATTAGATGGAGAAATAGTAGAAGCGAAAAAAGATACAAAACCATCCTTTGACTATCTTAAAGGCATGATGACACCTAAGAAAGAAGAAATTAAAGCTAAGGTCACGATTATTGGCTCTGGTCCAGGAGGTTATGTAGCAGCCATTAAGCTTGCTCAGCTAGGAGCAGATGTAGTAGTTGTTGAAAAAGATAAAATTGGTGGAACTTGCTTAAACAGAGGATGTATTCCCACAAAAGCCCTAGTACGCTCAGCAGAGGTATATAGGAATATTTTAGAAGCAGATAATTACGGTTGCTTTGCTGAAAATTACGGGATTGATATTAATAAGGTAGTTTCTAGAAAAGATAGAATAGTATCTGAGCTAGGAGAAGGCATAAGTTATTTACTCCAAAAAAACAATGTCAAATTTATAACGGGAAATGGTGAAATAATAAACGAAAATCAAGTATTTGTAAAAGATAAATTCAAAGAAACTACTATTAATACAGAATATATTATTATAGCAACAGGTTCAGCTGTTGCAAGTCTACCAATACCTGGTATTGAATCTAAGAATGTTTTTAATAGTACAAGCATAATGGAAATAAATGAATTACCAAAAGAGCTAGTTGTCATTGGTGGTGGAGTAATAGGAATGGAGTTTGCTTTTATTTTCAATAGCTTTGGCACAAAGGTATGGGTAGTTGAGTATATGGATAGAATCTTACCTGGACTTGATGAGGACATATCTAATGAAATAATGAACATTGCAGAAAACAGAGGAATTAAAATATACACAGGTTCAAAGGTAGAACAGATACTAGAAGATGAGAAGGGAAAATGTATAGTAAACTTCTCTAAAAACAATGAGAGCAAGCATATATCTACAGATAAAGTTCTTGTTTCAATAGGTAGACAGCCTTATATTGAAGGATTAAATGTTGAAAAAGCCAATATAGAGTTAAATGAAAATAGGAAGTCCATTAGAGTAAATGAAGAAATGAGAACCAATATACCTAATATATATGCTATAGGTGATGTAACGGGTAATATTCAGCTTGCACATGTAGCTTCTACTCAAGGTATTGTAGCTGCTATGAATATTATGGGAGAAAAAAGTATAATGGACTATACGGTAGTACCCAGTGCTATATTCACAGACCCTGAAATTGCATGTGTAGGCATAGATGAAGCTACAGCTCTCAAGCATAATTTAGAAATAGAAGTAGGGAAGTTCCCATTTGCTTCAAACGGGAAAGCCTTAACATTAGGTTCTACTGAAGGATTTGTTAAAATTATTATAGACAAAACAACTAGAAAAGTAATAGGAGCTTCAATTATAGGACCAAATGCTACAGACTTAATCAATGAAATTTCTATTTCCATAGCCAATGGACTCACAGTAGATCAAATAACTAAAACAATACATCCACATCCGACAACATCAGAATCAGTATTCGAGGCAGCTTTAGCTGCAAATAATTGTTGTATTCACAATTAATCTAGAAATAATAAATTAGAGTTTAAAAAGGCTTGGATTTAAAATATCCAAGCCTTTTGTTGTTCTTCTAAATCGAAAATTACCTTATGCTTCTTAAATTGAGTACTATCCAATTCCTACTATATAATGATATAATTAATATTACATTCATTTTTAAAAGTATTTTAATAATTGAAGTAAGCCTAACCTATGGAAAGGAGAAAGCCGATGAACACTCAAGAGAGAAGAGAACTCATACTCAGCGGAGACATATATAAAGTCATTATTACTTTGTCACTTCCAATTATGGTAAATAATTTAATACAAACACTTTATAACTTAGTAGATGGAATTTGGGTCAGTAAGCTTAGCTCTACTCACTTTGCTGCTACTGCATTCGTCTGGCCAGTAGTTTTTTTATTTATATCCTTAGGTATAGGCATCTCAATAGCAGGGACATCCTTTTGAACTGCCCATTATACTCACCTGAGAAGTCATCGTCATTTACCAGAGTGTACCCATCAGGTACATCGCCAGAGCCTGAATCACCACCGCCAGTTTCAGAACCGTAGGCCGCCAATAAAACTTTCACTGGACCTGTTAGATTCCACTCTGCGTCATAAACCCATACATAGACGTCATAATCTATGCTGTTGTCGTAACCACCGTAAATCTCTACATCGACTGTTTGATAACCAGCAGAGTCAAGGCTGAAACTTGAAGGGGCGTATGTTGGTGGCGTTGAACCCGCAGGCACCATTGCGAACTCTGCAAATCCCGGTGATTCAACTGTCATAGAGAAACTTAATTTACCTTCGTCACCGTGAGTGATGCTGTGGACTTCAAAGTTCACCTCAGGAGTTTCAGGAGTTTCAGTGTCAGAAGTAAAAACGTCAACCCTTGAGGCTTACTACAACCATCTAAAGAGGGACGGTGCCACTAAGAAGACAATCCTACAGCTACACGAAATGATTACAGCATCGCTTGACTATGCAGTAGCAGAGGGCTTGATTGCCAGCAACCCAGCCAAAGGCATAAATCCAGCGACAAACGAAGTGTCAGTTTTATTCGTCGACTTTATGCTCGAATGGCTGGAAATGATGAAACCGGGAATAGCGGCAACCACCTACTCGTCTTACAGTTGTAATATCAAAGAAAGCATAGTTCCCTATTTTATCGGCATGAATTTGACTCTGACCGACATAGAAGCGAACCCCAAGTACATTCAAGACTACTATCAAGCTGAGTTATCTAAGGGATTGTCGTCAACCACGGTATTGCGTCGCCACGCCAACATTCGCAAAGCCTTACAGCACGCATATAAGCTCGACCTTATAAAGTCGAATCCCGCTGATAAGGTTGAAAAGCCTAAAACAGCGGACTATAGCGTATCTTACTACAATGCTGATGAGATTTCTAAACTGCTCGAATACTCAAAAGGCGACCCGCTGGAACTGCCTATAATCTTGGCGTCCTACTACGGTTTGAGAAGAAGCGAAATACTCGGCCTAAAATGGTCTGCGGTAGATTTTATCGGCAACACGCTCACCATTAGATACACAGTGACTGAGGTAAGTCTGGGTACAGGCAAAGGAAACGTCATCGTTGAAAGGGAAAGTACGAAGACGAAATCGAGCAAACGTACGCTGCCCCTTGTTAAGCCAGTGCGGGATATTCTTTCAAGAATCAGAGATGAGCAGGAAGAAAACAGGCGTCTATGCGGCAGTAGTTACAACACTGATTATCTCGATTTTATTTGCGTCAACGCAGTGGGAGACCGCATTAAACCTAACTATGTGACACAGCATTTCCAACTTTTATTGGCACGAAATGGCTTAGGTAAGATACGATTCCATGACCTAAGACACTCATGTGCGAGCCTGCTGTACGCCAATGGCATTAGTCTTAAAGAAATCCAGCAGTGGTTAGGGCATAGCAATATATCAACTACTGCCAATATTTACACGCATCTGGATTATAGCAGTAAGCTAAACACTGCCAATGCTATTTTATCCGCACTATCTCCGCTACAGGGGTCAGTATAAAAAGAAAAGCTCCATAGTTGCGAGCTATGGAGCTTGATTTTACTATGGTGCCGATGGTGGGACTCGAACCCACACGCCATTACAGCACACGATTTTGAGTCGTGGGCGTCTGCCAATTCCGCCACATCGGCATTTAGTTTTATCCGTACCACATACCTCATTCTCGGAAATTGGAGGGATATGATGGAGGGATATAAGAAAATACTTACTATATTAAATTGTTGAAACCCTTGATTTACAAGGCTTTCGGATTACACCCGCCGAGTTCACGAAGCAGATTTTGAGTCGTGTACGTCTGCCGTTCCGTCACACCGGCACGAATCGGTCACTTGCATATATTACCATATTGCTTCATTTGTGTCAAGATTTTTTTATTATTTTTGTTTGTAAAATAATGGTATATTATTTAAAATCATCACGAAAATCTATTGTTTTTAGACTTTCGTAATGATTTTATAATATTTAATTATACTCCTAAAAATACCTTGGCCATTCCAAAATAAATTAACAGTGAAATAGCATCTACTATAGTTGTAATTAGTGGACTAGCCATTATTGCAGGGTCTAGTTTGAATCCTTTTGCTAGCATTGGAAGTAATCCACCTACAATTTTAGCTAGAATAACTGTAAAGAAAAGTGTTATACAAACAGTAAATGCTACTGTCATGGCAACTCCTTCTATAAAATATATTCTTAAAAAGTTTATAATAGCTAAAATTAAGCCAGTAATTAAACTAACTCTTAATTCTTTCCATAAAACCTTGAAGGCATCTTTTATACTTATTTCACCTAGTGCCATACCTCTTATTACTAATGTTGAGGACTGTGAACCAGCATTACCTCCAGTATCCATAAGCATTGGAATAAATGCCGTTAATATTACTACTGATTGAAGAACATCTTCAAATTTTTTAATAATCCCACCTGTAAAAGTAGCTGACAGCATTAATATTAACAACCACATAATTCTATTCTTTGCAAGTGTTAATACACTAGTCTTTAAATACTCTTCATCGGATGGTTGCATCGCAGCCATCTTCTGAATATCTTCAGTATTTTCTTGTTCAATTATATCTACTATATCATCTACTGTTATAATTCCAACTAATCTATTTTCATTATCTACAACTGGCATTGTTGATAAGTCATATTTTTTAAATAACTGTGCTGTAAGCTCTTGATCATCTGTAGTTTTAACAGATATTATATCATCATGCATTATATCAGCTATTATTGCCGAATCTTCACTTAGGATTAGCTTTCTGATGGACACAACACCTTCAAGATATCTGTTTTTCCCTAGAACATAACAAGTATATATCGTTTCCTTATCTACCCCTGCTGTTTTAATATACTGTATAGCTTCCTTAACTGTCATCTCCTTTTTAAGATTTACATACTCAACAGTCATTATGCTTCCAGCAGAGTATTCAGGATAATTTAGTAGCTGATTTATTTGCGCTCTAAGATTTTCATTAGTATTTTTTAAAACTCTTTTAACAATACTAGCTGGCATCTCTTCGATAAAATCTACAACATCATCAAGAAATAGTTCATCTACAATGTTTTTAATTTCCTTGTCAGTTATTGATTCTACAAGATGCTGTTGTAATTCTGCAGGCATATATGAGAACACTCCTGCTGCTACATCCTTAGGTAAAATCCTAAAAAGCACCACTAGATGAGTTTCATCAACTTCCTCTAATATACTTGCAATATCAACAATATTCATTTCAAGTAGTTCGTTTCTAATGTCATGAATCTTGTTTTCATTTAATAATTCTGTAATTCTCTTTTCCATTTTCAGTACCTCCATATTAAATTCTGATGTCCAATATAAAGTCCATATATATAAATCTAATTTTAAGCATAAAAAATACATGTAAATCACAATATAAAGATTCATGATTTATTTACTATTATTTATATATTATTAAATTTTAAAAAATTTTAAGACTTCATTTGGAAATTATTATTAGAGTAGTACTGCAATGATAACAGTTACGACTCTAATTATTTTTTTATTGGGTATAGGACTCGAGTCCATAACCGTCACCATCCTTTCGATTATTACATTGATTAATTCAACTAAAAACCCACCCTTTAAGATAGTAAAACTAAATTACTACTTCGTAATAATTTAGTTTTCCATTTGAAGAATCCTTTGGATTCTTAGTGTGGATCTTTAAAATGGTATATTTAGTTTACACTAATTTTTATAATATGTAAAGTTTTTATTTCTTTTATATTTAGAATAAATCTAAAAGCTCCTCTATACTCTCTATTACATAATCATATCCCTTTACATCTTTTCCAAAGCCATATTTTGCATATACAAATGGAATTCCTGCTTCCTTAGCAGAGTTACAATCACCCTGTGTATCCCCTACATAGATTGGTGATTGTAAATTATTTCTTTTAATTATTAATTTATTATTCTCTGCCTTATTTAAGCCTGTACGTCCAGGGCATTCATAGTCCGTAAAGTATTTATCAAGCTTATGTGAAGCAAAAAAGCACTCAATATATCCATCATTACAATTACTTACTATAAATAGCTTATATTTTTTTGATAATTTGTCTAATACCATTTCTAAATTATCAAATAGCTTTGCTCCATTTTTTGTTAAATATTCAATTTCCCTATGACAGCTAGCATCTATAAGTCTCCTAATTTTATCATCATCTAAATCTGGAAATAATGTTTTACCTATGTCAAAAAGAAGCATTCCCATTGTAGCTGTCATATCATCTACTGTTACCTCTCTTGATATATTATACTCCTTTAATACCTCATTCCACGCAATACAGACCTCTTTTCTACTGTCCCAAAGAGTTCCGTCTAAATCAAAAATTATACTATCCATTTTATCAATTATGCCTCTCATTTTATTCTATTTCTTCAACCTCACCAATATCATCAATCAAATCTATTTCATTATCTAATTCGACTCTTGAAATACTATTGAATTTCTTTTCAATTTTATTTGATGTTATATTGATATTTTCTACATCATCTGAAACCTTTTTTATATCCTTTGCAAGAGCATCCCAACGCTGCTTATATCTTTTAAATTCATCACCCAGCTTGTTTAGCTCAGCATGAATAATGCTAGAATACTTTTCTCTTTCTGCATTTTTAAGTATAATCTGAACAGTTGAGAGAACTGACATCAAGGTTGTTGGTGAAGCAAGCCAAACCTTTCTCATGCTTGCATAATCAACTAAATCCTGGTGATATGCATTAATTTCAGCAAAGATTGCTTCTGCTGGTATGAACATAACAGCCTGCTCAGAGGTCTCTCCTCTAATAATATACTTATCACTTATATCATTAATATGCTTCTTAATATTCTGTTTAAAATCCTTTTCAGCCTGTGCTCTTTCAAATTCAGATAGACTTTTATCAATCATCCTCTGATAATTTTCAAGAGGAAACTTAGAGTCAATGCAAAGTGTACCTACTGGCTCAGGAATATATACTACAGCGTCTGCAATATAGCCATTTGATAGCTTTCTTTGAATTTGATAAATCTTATCACTAGCTTCACCAAATATTGAAATCAATATATTATTAAGCTGTACTTCACCAAAGGTTCCTCTACTCTTCTTATCAGTAAGAATATCCTGCAAAGAAACAATGTTTGTTGATAGACTATCAATTTTCTTTTGAGCCTCATCTATTTTTGATAATCTTTCTAATATATTAGCAAAGGTTTTGTTAGTTTTATCAAAGCCTTCATTGAGTCTCTCATCAACTCTTTTAATTATATTATTAAGATTATCTTCTATTCTTTTTGTTAATAAATTAAAGTTATTACTCAAGCTATCAGATAGCTTAATATTAGAATCATTTATATACCTAGAAGTACCCTCTTGAAAGCTAATAAAATCTTTATTCATACGATTAGAAATCTTCTCTAGCTTATCAAAGATTCTAATATTATTCTCAAGCATAGATTTAAGCTGCTTTTGCTCTAAATCATTTATTTTTGTTGTTAAGCTATCAAAATAAATATATGCATTATCCTTCTTCATGGTAAATAGCTTAATCAATATAATAATACTTAGAATGGTACTTATCGAAGCAATTGCTAAAATAACAATTTCCATTTTGACTCCTTCTAATTTTCAATTTTTATCTGCATATTAATATCAAACAAGTATAAATACGCCTCTTTAACCTTCTTTTTAGTAAGTATTTCTAATGCATCTTTATATGCAAGGATTTGAGCTAAATATCTTGATTTTAATAATTCTATAGACTTTTCATATCCATTGTCATAATACACTGCATCTGTTTTATAGTCAATTAACACTATTTCATCATCTTCATAGAAATAGCAATCGATGATACCTTGAATAAGTATTTCATCATCCTCATTTAAGGTCTTTATTACCTCACTAGCTTGCTTTTTAATTACAAATGGCACCTCTCTTCTTATTGCTTTAGATTTAAGCATCCTCTTACCAATATCAGACTCAAAGAAGTCTAATATCTGCTTTTTATTAACAACTGCTGCTTCCTCTGGGCTAAGTAGCTTTTCAGATACCATTTTTTCTATTTGATTTGATATATCTTCATAATCTAAGCTACGATTAATATCAAGATGCTGCATAACATAGTGAGTTATAGTACCAATCTCAGCCTTTGTAAATTCAATATTCTTTTCTTTAAATATAGGAATATCAGATAGCTTTGGTATATTGTATTTAACATTATCTATATTCTTAGTATCATTACTTAGGTTTTTCATGTCAGTTACTGATAATTTTGTTGGCACATTTACTGATTTCTTATATTTATACTCAAATTTAAGACGTTGTGCTATTTCCTGTGCTTTATCACTGTTTATTTGATTTACAAAGCTTTTTATTTCATTGATTTTAATTTCTTTATCAATATTAATATCTTTAACATTATAATTAATATCTGATAATGATAAAATATTTATAACCCATCTTGAATTAAAGTTATCTGTTTTAATTTCACAATTATCATCACCAACTAGCTCACGTAAAGCATAGGCATCCTTATGATCATATAATGCACTACAAATCCAATCTAAATATGAGTTAGCAGTATATAGATTATAATGACTTGTTTTTCTTTTCCACTTTTTAGCTCTTTTATCTGCACCCTTAACTGTTCCACATAAAATCAGCTTGTCCACTGCTCTTGTAAGAGCAACATACAATATTCTCATTTCCTCTGATAAGGTCTCAAGCTTTTCTACATTTTTAAGTGCAAGACGTGGTAAGGTCTCCTTATATATTCTTAATTGAGGATTGATGTACTTTGGTGCTAAGCCATAGTCTTTATGCTTTAGTATATTTTTCGATACATCCATCATATTGAACTTTTTGCCAAGTCCACATAATAAAACTACTGGGAATTCAAGACCTTTACTTTTGTGTATTGTCATAAGTCTTACCACATTATCATTTTCACCAAGTATCTTTGCTGTAGCATCATCACCCTTAGAAAGCTTCAACTTATCAATATATTTTAAGAAATTATACAAGCCTGTCATTGAGGTTTTTTCATATTCATATGCCTTATCAGTCAGCATACGTAAATTAGCTTGTCTCATCTTTCCATTTGGTAATGCTGCCACAAAATAATAGTAATCAGTTTCAATAAGCATATTCCAAATAAGCTCATCAAGCTTTATGTATCTGCTTTCTTTTTTATATTTTTCAATTAGGTTTATAAAGCCTTTGATCTTTTCAGATAAATTATTATTCTCTGTATTTTTATATTTGAAAAGTGCATCAATAAAAGCAATTTTTGGTGACTTAACCCTTATTTCTATTAACTCCTGAGTAGTAAACCTTCCTATTGGGGAACGCATTATACTAAGTAAAGGGATGTCCTGTCTTATATTGTCTATAAGTCTTAGGAAATTTATCATTATTTGAATTTCAATAGTTTCAAAATATCCTGTACCAGTATCAGAATAAAAAGGAATGCCCTCTTCAAAGAAGATTTCTTCAAAAATACTAGACCAATTAGAAACTGAACGTAGAAGTATTACTATATCCTTGTATTCTATAGGCTTAAATTGCTTTGTTTTAGGATCATAGGTTTCTTGCTTTATTAGCTCTTTAATTTTATTCACAGCAAAAAACGCTTCAGCTTCAACCGTACCCATAGATTCAATTTCAACATCTGCTTCGTCTTGTATTTCTACCTCGTCTATATCAGTGTTATAGCTATCATACTCATCAATTGAATCTAAGCCTTTAACATCTTCAATTTTACTTGTGTCTATTATATTTAATTCAACAAATTCTTCATCTTTAGATTCAAACTCCATCCCTGCATTTAAAGAAACAGAGCTGTTATAGTCTATCCCTCCAAGAGCATCAGACATAATCTTTTCAAAAATATAGTTAGTAGCTTGTAAAATTTCTTTTCTACTTCGATAGTTATAGTTTAAATCTATTCTTTGATTTATATCATCTTCAGTCTCACAATCTATCTTATAGCTTTTCATTTTAGATTCCATTAAGCTAACATCTGCCAATCTAAATCTATATATGCTTTGCTTAGAGTCTCCAACCATAAACATATTATTTGCTCTTTTAATTTTACCTAATAAGGTTTCTTGAATTTGATTGCTATCCTGATATTCATCAACAAATATATACTTAAACTTGTTTCTATATAGCTCAGCTATATCATTATTTGATAAGGCTTCTAATGCAAGATGCTCTACATCATTAAAATCTATTATAGCCTTTTCAGCTTTTCTTTCACTGAATTCATGTGTTAAATCTATGATTAATTCATATAAGGCACGCATAGGAGCTTGCATGTAATTTATTGCTTCTGTAAATTCCTTCATGCTTCTATTTGGTATTAGCTTTTTAATAGTATCGATTATTTTTTTATACTCTTCTCGAATTTGTTTAACCTCTTGTAATTTTTTCTCATCTATTTCTTCCTTTGCTTTTCCTCTTATTGATGCTAATCTTGGATGAGACATAGAATATAAGTTATTTATAAACTCTTCAAAGCTTTTATTTAATGATGTAATTAATAGCTTCACATTTTCTTTATCAGCTAAAATAGCATCAATATATGCCTGAGGTCCATCTGGCTCTTTACATATTGCCATACAATCCTCTAATGATTCATTTGCACCTTCTAGAAATGTTTTTATATCCTTATTAATTATCTCTAACCAACGTGATTTTTCAAGCTCTTCTTTTGACAAACTAAGCACACTTACAGAATCTTCTAGCCATTTTAATGGTTCTGGAAAGCTTTGTAGGAAATAATATGTATCCTTAATAATATCAACTAATTCTGCATCAGAACGATTACTTGTAAAGCACTCAACAAGCTTTATAAAATCTTCACTCTTCTTGGCATAGGCTCTTTCAAGAACCTCATCTATAGAATCATTTAATAATATTTGACATTCATTAGGATCACCTATCCTAAAGTTAGGGTCAATTCCAAGCACATGAAAATTCCTTCTTAAAATATCTATACAAAATGAATGTATTGTTGAGATATTAGCCTTGTTAAGCAAATTAATTTGCTCTCTAATATGTTTATTGCTCTCATTTTCTAAAGCCTTAAATAAAGCCTTTTGAATCTTTTGCTTCATACCTGCAGCTGCCGCATTGGTAAAGGTAACAATTAGAAAAGAATCAATACTTTCTTTGTTATCTCTTATTAAAGTTATTATTCTTTCAACTAATACAGCAGTTTTTCCAGAGCCTGCTGCAGCAGAAACAAGTATATTCTTATTTCTTGTATCTATAACCTTTTGTTGATTACTATTCCAATTCATTATTCTTCACCCTTTTCTACTTTTGAACTTTCGTCTATAAGCAACTGTGAAACAATTTCATCCTTGCTAGTTTTTTTAATAAATCTATATTTATTGCCATCTATAGAGGAATCAAATTGGCAAACTGTTTTATAGCTACAATAGCTACATGGAGTTTTATTTAGGCCCTTTCTATATGGATTTATATCAATCTTACCTTTTAAAATTTCGTTTGAAAGCTCAGCAGCAATATGCTCAACCTTCTTTAGTACTAGCTTATATTCATCAGCATTTAATGCCTTTGACTTTTCTGTTAATCCTCCATCCTTTTTTAAGGCTACAGGAATTATATTCGAAGTCATATTTTTCTCAATTTCATCGTCAATATTCTTGATAACCTTCATATCCTCAAGAACATAACCCTTAAGAGAAAGATCCTTAAATATTTTATCCTCATAAGAAGCCTCTGCTACAACATCAGCATTAATAAGTGGATCGTTAATATCAAAGTAAAAGGCTCCACCAATTTTAGTTTCATGATTTTCAACTAGCTCCTCTTTAATAAGAGAAGACATATACATAAATAGCTGTAATTGCAAGCCACTCATCACATCACTTAGGTCTATATCCTTTCTTGAGGATTTATAGTCTATAATATTTATATAAAGCTTGTCACTTTCTTCGTAAACATCTATTCTATCTATCCTACCAACAAG
>JBPOHM010000122.1:0-9587 GCA_052035585.1 Bacillota bacterium | reverse complement strand
ATTAATATTTAAGGAGGTAATTTATGTTTGAACATAAGAAGCAATTATTACATGAAGTTATATAGAAATAGGTTTAAAGAAATTTGTAGGTTATGAAGATCGTATAATCTATGATGATAATACAATTGAAAATGCTATAGTTTTGAATAGTGCTGGCAATGGTATGGCAGTAAGATTTACTCCTTCTCAATATGGAAAGGTAAAAGGAGTAGATTTATACTTCTGGGATAGCTCATGGCCATCACCAGGTGGAAATAGAATAGGCTTCGTAATTTATGGAGTAGATTCAAAGGGTCAACCATATCAAATAGGTGAACCAATATTCCAAGATATCGTAAGAGGTGCATGGAATACAATAGACTTATCAAGCTTTGCATTTGCAACAGATGGAGATTTCTATATCTCTACTTATCAAGACCAAGCAGGAACATATAGTCCAGGATTAGGATTAGATGAAGATTCAACACAATATAGCGACAGAGCATATTTCAACATTGGTGGAACATTTATACCAATAGCTGATGAAGGCTATGAAGGTGTATTTGCAATAAGAGCAATAATGGAATATGCAATGGATGTTCCAGTAATAACTAACTTAGCAGAGCTAAGCTATACAAACCAAGATATAATAACTGTTGAGGGAATATTAACAGCAGATGGTAAAGCTAATATTTATGTAAATGGTGAGAAAGTGACATCAGTTGACTCTGTGAACAGAGTATTTACAGCACAGGTAGAATTACCTGAGGATGAAAATACAATAATGGTTACAGCAGAGTTAAATGGAGATGAAACTGAACCATCAGCACCAATAGTTGTTATTAAAGATAAGGTAGCACCAGTATTAGAAGTTACTAACCCTATTGATAACGCTAAGTTTAATGTTGAGCTAGTTCATGTTATTGGTAATGCTACTGATGATGTTGAACTTGTGAAATTAGAAATAAATGATATCGAAGTTGTAGTAGCTGAGGATGGAAGCTTTGATGAAAAAGTAATTATCAATCAAGGTGAAAATGTAATTACAGTAAAAGCAACTGATATAGCAGGAAATATTACAACTATAGTAAGAACTGTTATAGTTGAGCTAGAATCACCAGACATAACAAATATTTTACCAAACGAAGATGTTACATTACATCAAGGTGAAACACTTACTGTAAGCTTCAATGCTCCAGCTGGAGGTCAAGGATACTTTAGATTAATGGTTCCATTTGGATTGTATGATATGGATACTAATGAAATAGGTATTCCAATGACTGATAATGATGGATTATATACAGGTACTTGGATAGTTCCTGAGGGAACTGCAGCAACAAGCTTGCTTGTAGAAGTTGTATATATAAGTGCATTTGGTCATGAGGTTACTGAAATTGCTGATGGTATGGTAATAATTCAAGCAGGTGAAGGCCCAGAAGAACCAGAAGAGCCAGAAGGAATTACAAATCTTCAACCAAGTGAAAATGTACAGCTAATGGCAGGAGAAACAATGACAATTAGTTTCAATGCACCAGCTGGTGGAAATGCATATTACAGAATTATGCTTCCATTTAGTACCTCTGGAGATAGAGTTGGTACAGTAATGCAAGAGGTTGAACCAGGACTTTACTTAGCAGTTTACACAGCAGATGGAAATGTTGTAGCATCTGATCTACAAATAGAAGTAATATTTGAAAAGGGTGAAACAACTTTAGCACAAATTGCTAATGGCCGATTAACTCTAGTTGGTGGAATGCAAAATCTACCTGTAAGTGCAGTTATAGTTGGAGATGAAGCTTTTGATATTAATTATTTAAATACTAGTGCATATGCACAACAAAAGCTTTTGAATTGGTATAACTCAGGTAAGACTGTTTATATTAAGCTATCTAAGAATACATTAGTAAATACAAATGGTCAAGAAGTATCATTTGAAGCATTACCTAATATGTTAAGATACTTTGATTCAACAGGTATCAAGCTATTCTCTAAATAAAAGAGAATAAAATTTAAGATTAAGGCCGTTCTAATTGTGAAATTAGAACGGCTTTTTTATATATTTATATTAATCTTGATAATAGCAACTAAACAGTATATAATTAAACGATAGAATTAACATGGATAGGATATAATACTTATGATTATTGATAAAGATAGGTTTATAGAGGCTTGTGATTTTATTGCAAAAAGGGATATGGTTGAGGAAAGTAAAAATAGTATTGGTACTCTTGGTGAAAAAAACCTGCATGCTGTATTAAAGCAATATTTTGAGCCTTGTATAGAAAATCAAGAAATAAAAATTGGAAAATATGTTGCTGATATAGTCTCTGATAATAAAATTATTGAAATTCAAACTAGAGCATTTAATCTTCTAAGAAAGAAGCTTGATGCCTTTCTAGCACTTGAAGAAATATCAGAAGTTAAAGTTGTTTATCCTATTGCTAAGACTAAATGGCTTTGCTGGATTGATAAGGATACGGGTGAAGTTAGTAAAAAGCGAAAAAGCCCTAAGACTGGAAATATATATGATGCATTTTATGAACTATATAAAATTAAACAACAATTAGTAAATCCTAAGCTTAGTTTTTGCTTTGTTTTGCTAGATATAACAGAATATCGTTATTTGAATGGTTGGGACATAAATAAAAAAAGAGGCTCATCAAGATGTGATAGAATACCAAATGATATAATTGAAATAGTTAATATACAAGATAAAAAAGACTATATTAAGTTTTTACCAAGTAGCTTGCCTTCTCGTTTTACAACAAAGGACTATGCTAAGCATACTAAGCTGAACCTATACTCATCACAAACTGCATTAAATGTATTAAATCATATAGGTACAATTAAACGTGTTGGAAAAATAAGTAATATGAATTTATACGAAATTTGTTTATAATTTTCTAAATATATGCTATAATTAATGTTTGGAGGAAAAAATATGAACAATAAAGTTATAGTTGCTATGAGTGGCGGCGTTGATAGCGCTGTTGCTGCATATTTATTATCAAAAGAAAAGTACGATTGCATAGGTATTACTATGAAATTGTTTAATAATGAAGATGTTTTAGTTAGTAGAGAAAAGACTTGCTGTTCTCTTGATGATGTAGAGGATGCGCGTAGTGTTGCTTTTAATTTAAATATGCCATATTATGTGCTCAATTTTAAAGATGATTTTGAAGAAAAGGTAATTAAGAGATTTGTAGAGTCATACGAAAACGGCTTAACTCCAAATCCTTGTATAGATTGTAATAGATATATTAAGTTTGAAAGACTTTATCATAGAGCCAAGGAGCTTGATTTTGATTATATTGCTACAGGTCATTATGTAAGGATCGAAAAGGACGAGGCCACAGGAAGATATCTTCTAAAAAAGGGTGTTGATGAAACTAAGGACCAAAGCTATGTTTTATATGCAATGACCCAGGATCAGCTTGCACATACTTTATTTCCACTAGGTGGACTAAAGAAATCAGAGGTAAGAGTGATAGCCCAGGAGCAAGGCTTTGTTAATGCTGATAAGCATGAAAGCCAAGATATTTGTTTTGTTGTAGATGGCGATTATAAAAAATTTATTGAAGGATATAGAAATAGAAAATATCCTGAAGGAAATTTTGTTGATGTTAATGGAAAGGTTCTTGGAAAACACAAAGGAATACTTGCTTATACAACTGGTCAAAGAAAAGGTCTTGGAATAGCTCATGAAACTCCCTTATATGTTAAAAGTAAGGATATTGAAAAGAATACAATAATTCTTAGTGATGAAAAAGGCTTATATACTACAGAATTTTATGTAAACAATTTAAATTGGATAGCCTTTGATAAGCTTACACAAGCAATAAAGGTAAAAGCTAAGATAAGATATAGACAGGTTGAAAAGCCAGCTACAATTTATCCTCATGATGAAGACAGTGTAAGGGTAGTATTTGATGAGCCACAGCGTGCAATAACACCTGGACAGGCTGCAGTATTTTATGATGATGATATAGTAGTTGGTGGTGGCACAATTTATAAATAATTGATTATAATTAAGTTCTAAGATGAATGCATTTTTTACATTCATTTTAGAGCTTATTTTTTACTAATTAAAAAATTGGAAAAATTAGCAAAAAAAGTAGCAATTAAGTATTGCAAATTTTTTGAAAACGTTATATAATCGCTTTGTATGAAATTTTTACATAATTCGATAAATAATAAATTTAAATGCATTATTAATAAAAGTTGCTTTAAGTTTTTTTTATGACTTTTATACTAAGAACTACCATATTAAGTTAAGTATCCAAGAATTGATTGCAAGGTTAATGACAAAATAAGTAGTAGGGGGATAGTAAGCTAAATGAATAATAGGCAAAAGGTATACATATGTTTAATAGCAATTATATTAATTTTTACAATCTTTATTAGTTATAGCTTTATTAATAATGCAGTAGTAGGTCTTATTAAGGAAAAAGAAGACTATTTATTAGAGTTTTCATATAAGAATGCTGAAAGTATTAAAAAGATTATTGAATCTAATATTGAATCGATTAATATCATATCTAATCTCATTTCAAGTAATGGTAGATTTGATTTAGAAAAATCCTTATCACAATTATATAAATTTAAAAATAAGCAATTTAGAACTCTTGGTATAATTTTACCAGATGGAAGTGCTTATAGTACAGATAATTTAAATACTAATTTATCGCATAGAGAGTATTTTAAAAAGGCAATAAATGGTGAAAGCAATGTTTCAGATCTTATTATAGATTCAAATTATGGAAATGAAATAAATGTATATGCAGCTCCTGTCTATCTAAGAGAAAAAATAGTTGCTGTTGTTTTTGCTACAAAAACACAAGAGCAATTTTCACAAGGCTTAAAAATGGAAGCATTTGGTGGAGAAGGATATTCATATATAATAAAATCAGATGGTAAAGCTGTTGTAAAATCCGATAACCCAAATAGCATAGGTGATTTTGATAATTTTTATGATGTTATGTCTATTCATGGGATTAGTGGAGAGAAAGCAGAGTTATTAAAAAATGATATTAGTCAAGGTAAATCAGGTTGTATTGATTTTATAAGAGATGGGGCAAAAAGACAGTTGTGCTACTCTAAAGTAGGTGTTAATGATTGGTATGTACTATCTGTTGTTCCAGATGCAGCAATATCATTAGGATCAAAAAACCTAATAACTGGATTAATAAATTTAATAATCGCAATAAATGTTTTGATTGCTATTATATTAATATTTAATGCTATAGTAAATGTAAATCTTAGAAATAATAACAAATCCTTAATGCGACCAGCTTACTATGATGATATTGCACAATGTTCAAATTGGCAGAAATTTAGTCGAGATGCTAAGGAAATAATTACTAAAGAGAAAAATACTAATTTCGCTATGGTTATGTTAGATGTTATTAAATTTAAGGTTATTAATGACATTTATGGTTATAAAATTGGAAATGTAGTTTTGCAAAGTATTGCTAGAGCAATCGATTTAAATATTACATCTGGCGAAACATTTTGTCGTATATCTGGTGATAAATTCAATATTTTAATGAAGTATGAAAGTAATGAGATAATCATTGAAAGATTAGATAATATAATTAAAAACATACAAGGATGCTTTGATACATATAATATTAGAATTGTAGTAGGAATATATGCTAATTTTGATAAGTCATTAGGTATAAGAGTTGTAAGTGATAGAAGTGGCATATCTAAAAGTATAGCCAAAAGACAAAATTATCAATGGTATCATTTCTATGAAGAAGAAAACAGAATTGACATTTTAAAAGAAAAGAAAATAGAAAATGCAATGGAGAGAGCTCTTAAAAAGGGAGAGTTTGAGGTATATTTTCAGCCAAAATACTCCTTGGTTACAGAAGAGGTATATGGAGCTGAAGCTTTGGTTAGATGGAATAAGCCAGGGGTTGGTATTATTAAACCAGATGATTTTATACCAGTTTTCGAGCGCAACGGATTTATAAGAAAGCTTGATTTATATATGTTTGAGAGGGTTTGTGAAATAATTTCTAGATGGAAATTAGAATACCCTAATATGGAGATTTTACCTGTTTCAGTTAATATTTCAAGAGTTGACCTGTTTAATAGAGAACTAGCACATAACTTAAAGAAAATTGCTCAAAAGTATAATGTTAATCCTGAGTATATTGAGATTGAACTTATTGAAAGTGCTATTTTTGAGGATATTGATAAGCTTATTGATATAATGAAGAATATTAAAAAAGAAGGCTTCTTAGTATCAATTGACGATTTTGGAAGAGGTTACTCATCCTTAGGTGCAATAAAAAATCTACCTGTTGATTTTATAAAAATTGATAAAAGCTTTTTAGAGGATGTTGATGAGAAGGGCGAAAAGCTTATTTCAAGTATAATTTCAATGATAAAGACATTAGGAATTTTCAGTGTAGCAGAGGGAGTAGAGATACCAGAGCAGGTTTCATTTTTGAAATTAGCAGGCTGTGACATCGCACAGGGTTATTATTTTTCAGAGCCTATAACTGTATCTGAGTTTGAAAAAAATGTAATAATAGACAATATAGTAGTTAATTCTTAAAATAAATATCGTAAAAAAACAATTATAAACATCTTGTTATAATTGTTTTTTTATGTTAATATTATAAAATACAGGTAATGCACACTTTGGAGGTGTTTTTTATTGGAAATTGAAAAAAGAAAGAAGTTCTTAATAAATTTTGCATATCTAGCTTTAATTTTAGCTATTGCCTTTGTAATTGTAAAATATGGATTAGGATTAATATCACCATTTTTAATTGCATTTTTAGTTGCATATTTTATAAGGAAACCAGCTAATTTTATAGCATCTAAAATAAAGGTTCCATATAAAATTGTAGCAATTCTATTTGTGCTTGTTTTCTATTTAATAATAGGAGTACTACTATTTATTATTGGAGTAAAGCTATTCTCTACAATCCTAAGCTTAATTTATAAATTACCAAATTTATATTATTCATATATATTACCATCATTAGAATTAGCGTTTAGAAAAATAGAAGACTTAATTTTGCAGCTTGATCCTACATACTTGGAAAGTGCAAATGATATATTCAACCAAACTGTTAGAAGCTTAGGAACATCAATAACAAATATTTCAATGAAGGCAGCAACATTTTTATCAATAAAAGCATCTTCATTGCCAGCTTTATTTATTAAAGTATTAATGACTATAATTTCTACATTTTTTATAGCAAGTGATTATGAGAAATTATCTAATTTTATGTATAGACAGCTATCAGGTAAAACAAAGGATGTTGTTTTAAATATTAAGGATTATATAGTGAACACATTATTTGTAGTTATTCGCTCATATATACTGATTATGAGTCTTACATTTGTTGAATTATCAATTGGTTTATCAATAATTAAAGTAGAAAATGCTATACTGATTGCTGCTCTTGTAGCAATGGTTGATATACTTCCTGTTTTAGGTACTGGAACTGTTATGATTCCTTGGGCTTTGATAGCTGCAATACAGGGAAATATGTATAGAGCTATATCACTTTTAGTTATATACTTAATTATTACTGTAGTTAGAAATATCGTAGAACCAAGATTTATAGGTAAACAAATGGGTTTACATCCAGTTTTAAGCTTAATGTGTATGTATGTTGGAGCTAAGCTGTTTGGAGCAATTGGACTGTTTGGTATGCCAATAGCAGTATCGTTAATTGTGCATTTGTGTAATAATAAGACAATTAAGTTTTTTAAAATTAATTAAGTAAATTAGTATATGATTTATAAACCAATAGGAATGCAGTTGCATTTTTGTTGGTTTTTTGATTTATTTCCATATTTAAATACTTGTAATTGTAATGATTGTATAATAGATTATATTATAAATTATACATATTGGAGAAGTATACGTATGAAAATAAATAAAACTATAGCTTATATAATAACAATGTGCATAATCATTATAGGTATAAATGACTTTGCATTTGCAAATGAACGAGTAAATATGACTTATTTGTATAAAGGTACGTCAAAGGATTTTAAAACACAAATAGCAAAAACAAATGGTGCTGTAGATGTAGTATTACCTAATTTGTTCAGTATAAAAAGTGATGGAAGTATTGCTATAAATCAAGTTATTGATGTGCAGTTTATAGAGGATATGCATAAAAAAGGAATTAAGGTTATTCCATATATAAGCAATGATTTTGATAGAAATTTAGGAAGAAAAGCACTTAGTAACTATATAGCTTACTGTGATGCTGTAGCACAAGTAGTTAAGAATTATAATCTTGATGGAGTTAATATAGATATTGAAAATTTAACAGCAGGAGATGGTAGCCAAAATAATATAAGCAATGATAAAGAAAATCTAGTACAGTTTACAAAATATCTTCGTTCTGTTTTACCAGAGGGAGTTGAGCTTTCTATGGCTATAGCAGCAAATCCTTATGACATAAAAACTGATTGGGCAGGCTCTTATAATTATAAGGAGCTAGATAAATATCTTGATAGCTTTATAATTATGACCTATGACCAAAGCTACCCAGGCTCAAAGCCAGGTCCTGTAGCTGGATATACATTTGTTGAAAATAGTATAAAAACAATGTTAAAATATGTATCATCAGATAAGATAGTATTGGGGATACCATTCTACGGAAGATATTGGAATGATAGAGAAGCTCGAGGTGGAGAGGCTGTGACAATGCGTATTATTGATAGTATAAAATCAGCTTTTGGGGCTGAAGAGTACTATGATACATATAATAGAACACCTTATATTAAATTTAATGTTGGTAGTATAGGTTCAACATATTCATTTTCTGGCAGAAAATTTTCTGTTGGAGACTATATAATGTATTATGAGAATAAAGTATCATTAAAGGAGAAATTAATGCTTGTTGAAAAATACAATTTGAAGGGTAGTGCTAGTTGGGCTTTATCTCAAGAGGATACCTCAATATGGGATACATATAAAAATTGGTTAAATGGTATATATTATAACGATACCTTAGACTCATGGGCACATAATGAAATAAAGCAAGCTACCCTGAAGGGATATATGACAGGTGTTGATGTATATAGCTTTAAGCCTGATGCATATATAACAAGAGAAGAATTTGCTACTGTATTAACTAGAGTATTTGGTTATGGAACTGTATTAGTAAATAAAGACATTTTTTATGATGTTAGTTCTTCAAGCTGGGCTTATAATTATATTAATACAGTTTACTCTTATGGAGTAATGAAGGGAAATGGTGGTTATTTTAACCCTAAGGATTATATAACAAGAGAGGAAGTAGCTACTAGCTTATATAGAGCTTTGAAAGGATATGCAGTAAATTCTAATAAGAGTTTTTATGACTTAGATGATGATAGATGGTCAAAAAAATATATTGATTTCTGTGTGCAAATAGGCTTATTGCATGGATATCCGGATGGTTCATTTAAACCAAATCAGCCAATGACTAGAGCAGAGATAGCTAAAATGCTTACTAATTTGAAATAGTAAAATTTCTTTGAAATTCAATCTAAAATTAGTATCGTTTTCACAATAAAATTTTCTTAATAAATTAAAAATAATGCCGAAATATATTAAAAGACAATAAGAATTATTATTGTTG
>JBPOHM010000011.1:0-13630 GCA_052035585.1 Bacillota bacterium | reverse complement strand
ATTTTATTATATTGTCATTTTTTTACAAAATAATATAATTTACATGCTTTTTAGATATTGGATATATTTAAATGATATATTATAGTATAAAAAGAAATAAAAAATTATTCGTAAAAAATAATATATTGTGGTATAATATTGAAGTCTTAAAGAAAATAAAACTGCATAATAAAAGGAGTTAAAAAATGTACAGAATTCAGCAGATTAAGATGGCTATAAATCATACTGAGGAGGAATTTAGAAAAGAAATAGCTTCTGAGCTTAAAATATCAGAAGATAAAATAGATAGAATTGAAATATTTAAAAAATCAATAGATGCAAGAAAAAAGGAAAATATACTATTTATATATACAGTTGATGTTGAAACTAAGGAAGAGGTAAAGATATCAAAGAAAAATACAAATATTTCTTTGGTTGAACCCTATACATATGAAACAGAAGTAACAGGAGAAATAGAATTAAATAACAGACCGGTGATTATAGGAAGTGGACCAGCTGGTTTGTTTTGTGCACTAGCACTAGCAGAAAAAGGATATAAGCCTATCATCATTGAACGTGGAAAAAAGGTTCCTGATAGGGTAAAGGATATAGATAAGTTTTGGAGTACTGGAGTTTTAAACGAGGATTCAAATATACAGTTTGGAGAAGGTGGAGCTGGAACCTTTTCTTATGGTAAGCTAAATACTTTAATTAAAGACAGATCTAAAAGAGGTACTAAGGTTTTAAGAGAGTTTGTAGAAGCTGGAGCTTCTGATGAGATATTATATTTTAATAAGCCTCATCTAGGAACTGATGTTTTAAGAGAAATTATTGTTAAAATAAGAGAAAAAATAATAAGCCTTGGTGGAACATTTAGATTTGAAGAAAAAGTTTTAGATATTAATGTAAAGGGTGAAAATCTTACAAGAATAATAACACAAAACCACATTTTAGATACAGATGTAGCTGTATTTGCTATTGGTCACAGTGCTAGAGACACATTTGAAATGCTTAATAAGTATGTTGTTCTAGAACAAAAGCCATTTGCTATTGGTGTTAGAATAGAACACAGACAGGCCATGGTAAACCAAGCTCAATATGGTAGCTTTGCTGATAATCCAAGACTTGGTGCAGCTGACTACAAATTTGTACACAAATGTAAGAATGGTAGATCTGTTTATACATTTTGTATGTGTCCTGGTGGAGTAGTTACAGGGTCATCCTCAGAACTAAATACAGTTGTAACTAATGGAATGAGCTATCATGATAGAGATTTAGAAAATTCAAATGCTGCAATTATAGTTTCTGTAAATCCAGAGGACTTCGGCTCTGATAGCCCACTTGCAGGTATTGAATTTCAAAGAAAATATGAGAGATTAGCATTTGAAATTGCTGGCTCTAATTATGATGCTCCTGCACAGCTATTTGGAGATTTTGAAAAAAATGTAGTATCAAAAAGCTATGGTGAAATTTATCCAACATATAGACCAGGTGTTGTATTTGCTAATTTAAGAGAATGCCTACCTGATTATGTATGTGAAAGCTTGATTGAAGGTATAAATGAATTTGGAAGATATATGGAGGGCTTCAATAGAAGCGATGCTGTTTTAACAGCTGTTGAAACAAGAACCTCATCTCCTGTTAGAATTGTTAGGGATGAAAATTTCGAAAGTAGTATCAAGGGGATATATCCTTGTGGAGAAGGTGCTGGTTATGCCGGAGGTATTATGTCCGCTGCAATAGATGGACTAAAGGTAGCTGAAGCTATAATGAAAAAATACAAACCAGGCACAAAATAGAGTAAAACTCATTTGAAATAATAAGAGAATATTGAATAATAAACTGATTAAAAGGTTGTGAATAAATTGAAGTTAAAAATCGCTGTAATAGGTGGTGGAGCTGCTGGTATGATGGCTGCTATTGTTGCGGCTAGAAATGGAGCAGAGGTATGCATCTATGAAAAATCTAATAGACTTGGTAAGAAAATTCTAGCAACTGGCAATGGTAGATGTAATTATACTAATATTAATACAAGTGTCAATGATTACCATGGAAATAATCTTAGCTTTGTTGAGGAGGTTATTAATTCATTTGATGTAAATAATACTATTGACTTTTTTAGAGGTATAGGTATTCATCCAAGAGTTGCTGAAAATGGAAAGGTATATCCTTATTCATTACAAGCATCAAGTGTTTTAGATAATCTACGCTATGAACTTGATAAGTATAAAATAAAAGAAATGACAGAACATAGAGTTAAAAGCTTAAGAAAAAACAAAGCTGTATTTGATATAATTACAGAAGCTGGTATTTATACTGCAGATAAGGTAATAATTACTACAGGTGGAAGAGCTGGTCTACAGTATGGATGTACAGGTGACGGTTATGAGCTAGCTAAAATATTTGGTCATAAGATAATAAATCAATTTCCAGCACTTGTTCAATTAAAGCTTAATGCTGATTATTTAAAGAAAATATCTGGAGTAAGATTTGATGGAGCAGTTTCATGCTATTCAGAATCAGGCTTAGTAAGAAGCGTTGAGGAAGAGATACTATTTACTGACTATGGTATTTCTGGACCATCAGTTTTACAAATTAGTAGAGAAGCCATAAATCTTATATATAATAAGAAAAAATCCTACATAGTAGTAGATATATTTCCTGAGTTTAGTAAAAATGAACTATTTGAGCTTTTATCAGAGAGATTTTCAAAGCTAAAGGATAGGAGTATAGAGGAAAGCTTTAATGGCTTTATTCATAAAAAATTAATTCCTGTTATCTTAAGCCTTGCAGATATAAAATTTGATGACAAGCTTGTAGGTATGCAGGATAAATGTTATAAGCTTAATAAAAAGAATATTTATTCAATTATAAATGTATTAAAAGAGTGGAAAATAGAGGTTGTGGGACATAATGATTGGCAACAGGCTCAAACTACAGCAGGTGGGGTTTGTGTTGATGAAATAGATTCTAAAACAATGGAATCTAAAAAAGAGAAGGGATTATATTTTGCAGGTGAGGTTTTAGATGTTGATGGTGATTGTGGAGGTTTTAATCTACAATGGGCATGGAGCTCCGGATATCTAGCAGGATATAGTGCAAGCACATCTGTTTAAAAATATAATGTAAGTATATGGAGGAAAAATGAAAGGTTTTTTAGAAAAAGTTTTTGGCTCATATAGTGAAAAGGAAATTAAAAGAATTACACCGACAGTAGATAAAATAGAAGCATTAGAACAGGAATACGAGAAGCTTTCTGATGATGAGTTAAAGGCAAAAACAAAGGAATTTAAGGAAAGATTAAAAAATGGTGAAACATTAGATGATATCTTGGTAGAGGCATATGCTACTGTACGTGAAGCAGCTAAAAGAACAATTGGACAAAGGGCACACAGAGTTCAAATCATTGGAGGAGTGATTCTTCATCAAGGAAGAATTGCTGAAATGAAAACTGGAGAAGGTAAAACCCTTGTTTCAACTTTCCCTGCATATTTAAATGCCTTAGAAGGAAAAGGAGTCCATATAGTTACAGTAAATGATTATTTAGCTAAGACACATAAGGAATGGATGAGCAAAATCTATAATTTCCTAGGACTTACAGTTGGTTGCATTATACATGGTATAAGTAATGCTGAAAGAAGAGAAAGCTATAATTGTGATATCACCTATGGTACTAATAATGAGTACGGCTTTGATTATCTAAGAGATAACATGGTTATACAAAAGGAAGAAATGGTACAAAGAGAGCTAAACTTCTGTATTATTGATGAGGTTGATAGTATATTAATAGATGAGGCTAGAACTCCACTTATTATTTCTGGTGAAGGTGAAAAATCAACAGAGCTTTATACTAAGGCTGACAGCTTTGCTAAAACATTAAAAGGAAAAATAGAAAATCCAGATGAGAAAAAGACAAAAATTGATTATATATTAGGTAATAATACAGATGAAGATGATGAGAATTATGATTTCATAGTTGATGAAAAGGCTAAAAATGTAACTCTTACTGCAAGAGGTATTAGTAAAGCAGAAAAATTCTTTAACATTGAAAATTTAGCTGATGCAGAAAATATGGAAATAAGCCATCATATTAATCAAGCCTTGAAGGCAAATAATATAATGAAAATTGATATAGATTATATTATTAATGATGGGGAAATAATCATTGTTGACGAATTTACTGGTAGATTGATGTATGGTAGAAGGTATTCTAATGGTTTGCATCAAGCTATTGAAGCTAAAGAGAAATTAGAGGTTAGAAAAGAGTCGAAAACCTTAGCTACTATAACCTTCCAGAATTATTTTAGAATGTATAAAAAGCTTTCTGGTATGACTGGTACTGCTAAGACTGAAGAGGATGAATTTAGAGAGATTTATGGTGTAGATGTTATTGAAATACCAACAAATCTTCCAGTTATAAGAGAAGATAGGTCAGACCTTGTATATAAATCTGAGGAAGTTAAGTTCAGAGCAATTGTAAATGAAATAATTGAAGTTCACAAAACAGGACAGCCAATACTTGTTGGTACTATTTCTATTGAAAAGTCAGAGCTTTTAAGTAGAATGCTAAAAAAATATGGAATACCTCATGAGGTTTTAAATGCTAAGCAGCATGAGAAGGAAGCTGATATTGTAGCTCAGGCTGGTAGATTTGGTGCTGTAACTATTGCGACAAACATGGCTGGTCGTGGTACAGATATAGTTCTTGGAGGAAATCCAGAGTATTTAGCTAAGCATAAAATGAAGGCTAAAAAATACAGAGACGAAATTATAGCTGTATGTGATGGCTTTGATGAGGTGCACGATGAGGAAATATTAGAAGCAAGAGCTGTTTATAAAAAGCTATTACAAGAGGCTAAAGAAGAGCTAAAGGATGAGCAGGATAAAGTTAAGGCAGCTGGTGGCTTGTATATTATTGGTACAGAAAGACATGAGTCAAGACGTATTGATAATCAGTTAAGAGGTCGTTCAGGTAGACAGGGAGACCCTGGAGCTTCAAGATTTTATATTTCTCTTGAGGATGACTTGATGAGACTCTTTGCAGGAGATAAAATTAAATACTTGGTTGATACATTGCAATTACCAGATGATGAACCATTAGAGCATAAAATACTCACTAAGACTATTGAGACAGCTCAGGGCAGAGTTGAGGGAAGAAACTTTAATGTAAGAAAGCATGTTTTACAGTATGACAATGTAATGAATAAGCAAAGAGAAGTTATATATGGAGAAAGAAGAAAGGTTCTTCTTGGTGAAAGCTTAGTAGAAAATATCAGAGGAATGATTGATGACTTAATTCATAAGGGTATTTCTATGTATACCTCAGATGATAAGTATCCTTCAGAGTGGGATTTTGATGATTTAAGTAAGTATATTGAAGAAATATTTAATGTTAAATTAACAATAGATAAAAAAGATTTAGATAATTTGACAAAGGATAAGCTTTTTGATATTATCAAAAAAATGTCTGAAGCTTTGTATGTTAAAAAAGAAGAGGAATTCGGAATTGAGACCTTTAGAGAGGTTGAGAGAATTGTATTATTAAAGACTGTAGATAGCTTGTGGATGGATCATATTGATGCTATGGACCAATTACGTCAAGGTATTGGATTAAGAGCACTAGGTAATGAAGATCCTGTACGTGCATATCAAAAAGAAGGCTTTGATATGTTTGAAGAATTAATTGAAAATATTAAAACTGATACTGTTAAAATGCTATTTAGAGTGATACCACAACAAAGGATGCAACGTGAGATGGTTGCTAAAATTACAGGTACAAATGCCGGAGATGAACCTGAAGCAAAGAAAAAGCCAGTTATTAGAAAAGATAAAAAGGTTGGTAGAAATGATCTTTGTCCTTGTGGAAGCGGTAAGAAATACAAAAAATGCTGTGGAATTAATGAAGAATAGGGGTTGAGCATTGCTCACCCCTTATTATAAAATTTATACTGTTATTTTACATAGTTATGAAAGGAATGATAAAATGTTAGATCTGTACGAATATACAGAAAAATTAAAAAAATTTAAAGCAATTTTAGAAGAGGTCGGTGTTTCTCTTTGACCTACCAAAGCTTAAAGAGGAAAATATAGATTATGAGAGATTTATGCAGGACCCTAGCTTTTGGAATGATACTGAGAGAGCAGGGAAAATATCTCAAAGCTTAAAAATAAACACTGAAACTATAAAAGAATATGAAAGTATACAAGCTAGTGTAGAGGATTTTGAAGTTTTACTTGAGCTTGTAAGAGAAGAAAACAATTCAATTAATGGTGCAGATGAAGCCAATATAGAAGAATTAAATGAAGAAATGAAGATGCTAGATGCCACACTAGAAAATTTAAAGCTTAGAACGCTTTTAAGTGGCGAATATGATAGGAATAATGCAATATTATCAATTCATGCAGGAGCTGGAGGTACTGAGGCACAGGATTGGGCTGAGATGCTTCTAAGAATGTACACAAGATGGGCAGAGGCTCATGGTCATAAGGTAAGTATATTAGATATTTTAAAGGACACAGAGGCAGGTATAAAAAGTGTTACTTTATTGATAAGTGGTATTAATGTATATGGATATCTAAAAAGCGAAAAGGGAGTTCATAGACTTGTTAGAATTTCACCATTTGATGCAAATCACAAAAGACATACATCCTTTGCTTCTGTAGATGTAATGCCTGAAATAGAAGACGATTCCAGTATTGTAATAAATGAAGCTGATTTAAAAATTGATACATACCGTTCCGGAGGAGCTGGTGGACAACATGTAAATACAACAGACTCTGCTGTTAGAATTACTCATATTCCAACAGGAGTAGTTGTGTCATGCCAAAATGAACGCTCACAGCATAAGAATAAAGAAGTAGCTTTAAAGATGCTAAAGGCTAAATTGATTGAAATCAAAGAGACAGAGCACAAAGAAAAGATCGAAGACATACAGGGTAAGTATAATCAAATCGCCTGGGGAAGTCAAATAAGATCATATGTTTTCCACCCATATAGTTTAGTTAAGGATCATAGAACAAATGCAGAAATCGGAAACACACAATCAGTTATGGATGGAAATATAGATAAATTTATAAATGAGTATTTAAAATATCAAGCTACTAATGATAAGCAATGATTATGACATAGATTAAATTAGTTTGAAAAGAGAGGGAGATTATAAAATGACAGATATTATAAGTTTACTGTGTAAGGAGTTTAATTTAAAATTAAATCAAGTTGAAAATACTGTAAAGCTAATAGATGAAGGTAATACAATACCATTTATAGCACGTTACAGAAAAGAGCAAACAGGTTCACTTGATGATGTAGTATTAAGGGATTTATATGAAAGACTTACATACCTTAGAAGTCTAGAGGAAAGAAAAGAAGAAATAATACGCTTAATAGAAGAGCAAGGCAAGTTAACTGAAGAATTAAAAGAGGAAATATTAAAGGCTGAGGTTTTACAAAGACTTGAAGACTTATACAGACCATTTAAGCAAAAGAAATCAACTCGTGCTTTAAAGGCAAAGGAAAAAGGCTTAGAACCACTTGCTAACATTATATTGGCTCAGGATACAACATCTGAAGATTTTGATGCAATGGCAGCACCATTTATAAGTGAAGAAAAGGATGTAAAAAATACAAAAGAGGCTTTTGCTGGTGCAATGGATATAATTGCTGAAATTGTTTCAGATAACGCTGAGTACAGAAAGAAAATTAGAGAAATTTATATTGACCATGGTGTCATCTCTAGTGAAGCTGTAGATGAAGAACAAAAGACAGTTTATGAAATGTATTATAAATATGAGGAAGCTGTTAAGACTATTGCTAATCATAGAGTTTTAGCAATTAATAGAGGAGAAAAGGAAAAGGTATTAAAGATTAAGCTTAATACTCCAGATGATAGAATACTTGACTATTTATTTACATCTGAAATTAAGAACGAAGAAGCTACAACAACTAAGTTCTATAAGCAAGCAATAGAAGATGGATATAAGAGACTTATAGCACCATCAATTGAAAGAGAAGTTAGAAATATGCTTACTGAAAGAGCTGAAGAGGAAGCTATCAAGGTGTTTGGTAAAAATACTAAAAACCTTCTTATGATTGCTCCAGTTAAGGATGTAAATGTATTAGCTATCGACCCAAGCTTTAGAACTGGATGTAAAATAGCTGTTTTAGATGGAACTGGAAAGCTTCTTGACTATACTACAATTTATCCTAATGAACCTCGTAATGAAGTTGAAAAATCGCAAAAATTAATGACAGAGTGGATAAAGAAATATAATATTGATATAATTGCAATTGGTAATGGAACTGCATCTAGAGAAACAGAGGCTGTTGTAGCTGATATGTTAACTAAAATAGATAGAAAGGTTTCATATACAATAGTAAGCGAAGCAGGAGCTTCTGTATATTCAGCTTCTAAAATTGCACAGGAGGAATATCCAGACCTAGATGTTACAATAAGAGGAGCTATATCAATTGGAAGAAGACTTCAAGATCCATTAGCTGAGCTTGTTAAGATAGATCCAAAGAGTATAGGTGTTGGACAATATCAGCATGATGTTAACCAGACAAGGTTAGGCGAAACACTTGATGGAGTTGTAGAGGATTGTGTTAATACTGTAGGAGTAGATTTAAATACTGCTTCCCCTGCACTTTTACAATATGTATCAGGTATATCAAAGACTATAGCTAAAAACATAGTGGCATTTAGAGAACAAAATGGTAAATTTACTGATAGAAAAGAGCTTAAAAAGGTAAAACAGCTTGGAGATAAAGCTTTTGAGCAATGTGCAGGATTTTTAAGAATAAGTGATGGGGAATATCCACTAGATAAGACAGCAGTTCACCCTGAGTCTTATGAAATAGCAGAAAATCTTTTAACAAGACTTGGCTATACTGTAGATGATGTAAGAAACAATAGATTATCTGATATAAGCCAAAGAGTATGCATGTTGAAAATTAAAGAAGAGAAAAAAGAAGTTAAGATTAAGCCTGAGCAAGCTGGACAAAGACTTAAGGGCTTAGAAGCATTAGCTGTGTTAAAGCAAAAACCAAACGAACAAAAGGATAGAAAATCTGCAAAAGAACTATTTGATGAAAGAATCAAGGTTTTAGCTGATGAGTTAAATGTAGGTATACCAACATTGGTAGATATAGTTGAAGAGCTTAAAAAGCCTGGAAGAGATGTCAGAGAAGAGATGCCAAAGCCTATTTTTAGAAATGATGTATTGAAAATCGAAGATTTAAAGGAAGGCATGGTACTTACAGGAACAGTTAGAAATGTAGTTGATTTTGGAGCATTTGTTGATGTTGGACTTAAAAATGATGGATTAGTACACTTATCTGAAATGTCAGATAAATATATCAAGCATCCTATGGAGCTAGTACAGGTAGGAGACACAGTTACAGTAAAAATTAAGAACATTGACATAGAAAGACAAAGAATTGGTTTGACTATGAAATAGAAACAAGTTATCATAATATTGAATGTATCCAATGTTATACATTGGATACATTCAATCCATTAGACAAATTGAGATATAATAGTTCAACTTGTTGAATAGTTAATGTCAATTTATTTGATATTTAGAAAGAGGTTATTAATGATAGATACAGTTATATTTGATTTTGATGGGACATTAGCAGATACTTCAAATCTTGTTATAAACTCATTTCAAACAGTATATAAAAAATTTCATGGTGAGGAAAAGCCAGTAGAATATATAAGTAAGTTTTTTGGAGAGCCTTTGAAGATAACCTTAGAAAGAGAATTTACACAACCTTTAGAAGAGGTTATGAAGGAATATAGAGAATATCAGGTAAGTAGGTTTAATGATGATGTAAGGCTTTTTAATAATACTATTGAAATATTACAATATTTAAAGTCTAAAGGCATTAAAACTGCTATAGTTACTTCGAGAATGAAATTTTCAGTAGAGCAAGCCTTGCGTGATTTTAATATTGAAAATTATTTTGACTTAATTATTGCTATTGAAGACACAGAAAATCATAAACCTCATCCAGAACCATTATGGAAGGCTGTAGATTTATTAAATACAAGTCCTGATAAGGTTCTATTTGTCGGCGATTCTAAATATGATATAGAGTGTGCAATTAATGCAAATGCTACTCCTGTCTTAGTAGGCTGGTCTATAGAAAGAAAAGAATTAGAAAAGCAATATGATATAAAGTATATTATAAATGATTTTATTGATATTAAGAAACTAATACTATAATTAAGTAATTATAATATTTTTAAAGGATGTGTGTTAATATGTATGGAAATAAAATGAAAAAAGCTATGCAGATAATATGCTTTATTTTAGCCTTCATGATGATTGGCTCAGCATTAATATCTGGACTTTTAATGTTCTTAGGATAAAAGTGAGAAATTTACACTTAAAAAAAGCTTTATCACTGTGATAAAGCTTTTTTTAAGCATTCATCTAGAAATGAAGGAGGATTGGGAGTGCTAGAAGATAAAGAAAGAGCTTATGAAGAAAAAAAGCTTTCAGAGGTTTTAAGTGAGTTATTAATAAATATTGAATATTTAAGTAAGTCTAAACAGATATTTAGTAAAAAGATAAAATCAATAAAAAACACTAATGAATTAAATGTTATATCTAATCATCTTAAAGTGATAGAAAAAAATTTAAGAAATAATAATGCTGCTTTAATAAGTCCGTATTTTGGAAGAATAGATTATACTGATAAAAATGAGAATAAGGATTTTAGCTTATATATTGGAAAGCATGGAATACAAGATACTAAGGATAGGACACTTACAGTAGATTGGAGAGCTCCCATAGCTTCTGTTTATTATGATTGTCAATTAGGGGATAATAAATTAGAGATTTTTGAAGGTGAAGAAATTGATTTAGACCTTAAGCTAAAAAGAACAATAGAGATAGATAATGGTAAGCTAATTGATTTTTATGATGTAAATACAGTTGCAGCAGATGAGCTATTAACTAAATATCTAGCTAAAAATAAAGAGGCTGTATTAAGTGAAATAGTAGCGACTATTCAAAAGGATCAAAATAGAATAATTAGAGATAAGTATTTTCATAACATTATTGTGCAAGGTGGAGCAGGAAGTGGAAAGACTACTGTTGCTATGCACAGAGTTTCTTATTTATTATATAATTATAAGGATGTTTTCAATTCTGAGAATTTTTATATTTTAGGTAGTAATAAAATGTTCTTAAATTACATTACCAGTATATTACCCTCTCTAGATGTAGCAGAGATAAAGAATATGGTACTATCAACATTTTTCTATGAGTTTGTAAAAGAATATATTCCTAAAGGAAGGAATAAATTTAATCTAATAGATAAATTATCAGATGATAATAGAGCTGATATGGCATTTAAGGGTAAGATAGGCTATGTTAAGGCTTTAGAGAAATATTTAAGAATCTATGAGCACGATAATATTTCAATTGATAATGTAGCAATTAATGGCTATGTAGTGATGGAGAAAAGAAACATCAAGGACCTACTAGAAACATTCAAAGAAAAATCAATGCAAGAAAAAGTTGCTATATTAAATGAGCAATTAAAAAATAAAATAATTGCATTTATAGAGAACAATCCTACTATTAAGTTAATTTCTCAGGATAAGTCAGAAATTGAGGAGAGAATTAAAAAAGGCTTAAAAATTAGCACTGAGCATAGATTTATGAGCTTACTTAAGGAGCATTCAAATTATTTCGGAGATAGTAAGGAGAAATTAGATATTACTTCTATATACTGCGATTTCTTATTAACATTAAAAGAAAAATTTAAAGAAAGTGAAAATTTAAGTGTTTATATAAAGAACATTGACAATATAGTTAAACAGATAAATGAGAATAAGTATGATATATTTGATTTAAGCATGTTGAATTTAATAAAGAAAAGATTATGTACAAGTAAAAGGTTTGAAGATGTTAGATATATAGTTGTAGATGAAGCACAGGACTTTGGAGCTTCTATATTTTATATATTAAGAAATGTGTATGATAAGTCGTATTTTGCAATAATGGGGGATATTTCCCAGAACATAAACTATGATATAGGAATGAATGATTGGGAATGCTTGACAAATGACATTTTTACATCTAAATACGATAAGTTTTATACACTAAGTAAAAGCTATAGAAATACAATCGAAATATCTAATTTAGCAATAAAGGTATTAAAAAAGGCAAGCTTTAAAACCTATGAGATAGAGCCTTTTGTTAGACATGGAAAGGAACCCGAAGTTATTAGTAATGCTAATTTTGAGGATACTGTATTAAAAACATTGGATATAATTAATAATATATTGAAAAATGAATATAAAACAATAGCTGTCATTTGTAGAACGCAGGAAGAAGCAGATATAGTAAGTGAGGCATTATCTAAGCATATTGAGCTGCAAAGTGTAAATTCAGAAGCAGAAACAAGCTTTATTAACGGTGTGATGGTTATGCCAATACATATGTCAAAGGGACTAGAGTTTGATGCAGTTATTTTATGGAATGTGAACAATGATAATTATTTGTACTCTGATTCTGATATAAAGCTTTTATATGTAGCTATAACAAGAGCCTTGCATGAGCTATATGTTTTATATAATGGAGAGATTTCTGAGCTTTTAATTTAAAAATAATAAAAAATGATACTTTCATAGTATGTACTTGAAAGTATCATATTTATTTTTATTTTCCGTTTTTTATAAACGCTGCAACTTTTTTATCTTCAATTTTTATGTGATTAATGAGCCAAGCAGCTACCTTAGTATTAATTTTAAAAGTTAAAGCAACAGTAGCTCCATCTTTTGTGTAATCATCGATTATTGTACTTACTTCTTTTTTGAAGTCATCATGTAATTTTTTATGAGCCTCATATCCAGGATAATTATATTGTTTTTGTAATTTTTCTTCATCAGCAAAATGCTTTACAGTGTAATCAGCTAAAAATTTAACTGTTGTTTGTATCTCAGCACGTCCAACACCTTTTGCACAGGCCTCTAATAGTCTATTTACTGCATTTATAAGCTCTTTATGCTGAGTATCAATTGCTGCATTTCCTGTTTCTAAACTTTTATCGAATGTATATATCATAAAAAGTCCTCCTTCGTGTTTATCACGTTTATTGATATTAGAAAAAATATACCATATTTTGTCTAATATTACAAGTATGTTATTTATTTAACATGCTAAGCAGTAATATTTTGTATTTATAAAATATTATTATTTAATATTTCCAGAAATATGGTATAATAAATATAGTTACACTTCGTGTGACTATATGTTAAATAGCTTGTATAGCAAAAGACTTGTCAAGACTATGGTATAATATAGTTTCAAGAGGTAAAATTTAATTTAATAGGGGTTGTAGATAAAATGGAAACTAGAAGAAGCAATTTAAAACAAACATCAACATTGATAGGTATTATATTGACTGCTACTATGGCAATTGCATTTTTTACTAACAATGCTATTTTATATTTAGTAGGTATTTGGGCTCCACAATTATTAAATGAACCATGGTTTGCATTAACAGTAAATGCCATTGGATTATATGTTATTGGATTTACATTGTTTAGTGCTTTAATGAAAAAGGTACCTAGCTATAATGAGGATGAGGAAACAAATGAATATACTATAGCAAAAATGCAAGAAAATGAAT
>JBPOHM010000075.1:0-11523 GCA_052035585.1 Bacillota bacterium | reverse complement strand
GACCACGGTTAGATATTTTTAAGACTTCATCATCCAAGCTTTGTATACCAAGCTCTATTATTGTGACACCATATTTCTTTTGGATTTTTAAAATTTCATCATTTATTGCATCAGGTCTAGTTGAAATTCTAATATTATCAAATATACCTTTTCTTTTATAAAAATATGCAATTTCAAGAAGCTCAATTTGCAAGTCCAAATCAATAGCAGTAAAGCTGCCACCGAAATATGCTAAGTCGCTGTATTTGTTTCGTGTCCTTGAATAACTTTCAACAATATCAATAACATAATTTTTATTAATATTATTGCTAGCTTTTCCTGTAATTTTTTTTTGATTGCAAAATACACAATCATTAGGACATCCTCTATGGGGTACAAATATTGGAATTATTTTTTTTGAATTATTCATTTATTACACCAAGATTTATTAATGCATTTTTTGCAGCACTTTGCTCTGCACTTTTTTTACTTTTTCCAAATCCTTCACCAATCTTCTCTTTATTTATATATACATCTATAAAGAAAATTTTATTATGGTCCGGACCCTCTTCATTTACTATAACATAATTTAGCTTTGGGTTAACTTCTTTTTCTTGAATATATTCCTGTAGATATGACTTATAATCTGAAAAAATCTTTCCTTGAACCAACTTATTTATACTACTTTCTAAATTATTTAGTATAAATCTATCAGCATCCTCAAGGCTACCGTCGAGATATATTGCTGCAATTATAGCTTCAACCGCATCTGCAAGTATTGATTTTCTAAATCTCCCACCCATTGCTTCTTCACCTTTTCCAAGGATTAGATGCTTTCCTACTTCAAGCTTAATTGCTATTTCATTGAGCATATCCTCACATACAACCTGAGCTCTAAGTTTTGATAAATCACCTTCTGGATAATTAGGATATTTTTTATAAATGTATTTACTAACTACTATACTTAAGATTGAGTCTCCTAGAAATTCTAAGCGTTCATTGTTAATTCTACGATATGTTCTATTTTCGTTAGAATACGAACTATGTGTCAAAGCGTTTTCCAGATATCTCACATCTTTAAACTTATAACCAATTTTACTTTCTAATTCACTTAAATTGCTATTTTCCCTATTCAAAACCACACATCCCTTTTTTGTTTTAATTTTTCAAAAAAGCTAAACACAGATTACTCAGATTTAAGGAAAGTTGTAATCTGTGTTCAATTTAAAGCCCCACATAGTGATTATTTACTAGCGTAATAATTTTAGTCTTACACCATAATAAGCCCTATAACTTTTTCCTATTTATCTATAATATTTTCTAAATATGTCACTATATCTCCAACAGTCTCTATATTTTCTATCTGTTCATCTTCGATTTCTAAATTAAATTCTTCTTCAAATGCCATAACAAGCTCAAATAAGCTTAGTGAATCAGCATCTAAATCATCCTTAAGAGAAGTATTCATAGCAACCTCAGAAGGACTTACACCTAATTTTTCACAAATAATTTCTCTTATCTTCTCAAACACAATATTCACCTCCTTGATACGTTTCGTTAATGTGGTATATTACTATTTTATCAAGGCTTCCCTAATTAATTCCACCACATTGCTGTCTAAAATATTTTTTGTTTGTTTTATAGCATTCTTAATAGCTATACTATCAGAACTACCATGAGCTTTTATTACAGGTGCATTTACACCTAACAGCATAGCGCCTCCAACCTCTCCGTAATCTAGTCTTTTCTTAAAATTACGAAGTGCTGGTTTTACAAGCAAAGCACCTATTTTAGATCTAAAGCTAGACATTAATTCCTTCTTTATATTATCCATAATATATGACGCTGTTCCTTCAATAGATTTAAGTAATATATTTCCATTAAATCCATCTGAGACAATTACATCAGCATCTCCACTTAAAACATTTCGACTCTCAATATTTCCAATGAAGTTCAAATTTGAGTTTTTTAAAAGTCCAAATGTATCAATTGATAACTGATTTCCTTTTCCTTCTTCTGTACCAATATTTAATAGACCTACCTTTGGATTTTCAATATTTAATATAAGACTACTATAAATACTTCCCATCAAAGCAAAGTCTGCTAGATATTCAGGCTTACAGTCAGAATTTGCTCCAGCATCAACTAGTAAAGCAAAGCCTTTATCTGTTGGAATAAATGGAGCTAATGCAGGTCTTTCAAGCTTACCTATTCTACCAATTATAAGTGTAGCACCACTTAGAAGTGCACCAGAATTTCCAGCCGAAACTATGGCATCAGCCTCTTTATTTTTAACTGCATGAAGAGCTTTAACAAGAGAAGATTCTTTTTTTCTTCTTATAGCCAAGACTGGCTTGTCTTCATTTGTTATTACATCCTCTGCATTTAAAATCTCGATATTCTTATAATCCTTAGTTTCATTTTCTATGTACTTTTTTAATACATCTTCTTTACCTGATAATACTATACTTACACCTAGCTCATCTCTAGCAATTAAAGATCCTTTAACAACAGCCTCAGGAGCATTGTCACCACCCATTGCGTCTATTATTATCTTCATAAGGCACCTTCCTATATCCTTTACACATAAATACTATGCTAAAACTTGAGAATCAAAATTCCCGCCAATTATTAGTATAACTTAATTAATTTTTAAATGCAATAATATTTTTTTTGATTTTTTTAAAAAAATAATGCTAAAGCACTTTATGCACTTTAGCATTTATTTTTATTCTACCGCTAATACTTCTTTACCATTATAGTATCCGCATTCACGGCATACTGCATGTGGTCTCTTAACTGCGTGACATTGTGGACACTCCATTAATGTTGGTAGGTCCATTCTGCTTTTAGCTGTTCTTCTTCTATCTCTTCTTGCTTTTGAAGTTTTTCTTTTAGGTACTGCCATCGTGACACCTCCTTAATTACTTTAACAAAGATTTTAATTTTTCTAGTCGTGGGTCTATAACGAAATCATTACATTCACATTTATCTGTATTTAGATTAATGCCACATCTTGAGCATATACCTTTGCAGTCGCTTTTACACAAAGCTTTCATTGGCATTGACAAATATACTAGCTGTTTTATTGATTCTTCCAAATCAATATAGCTATCTTTTATCAAGATCTGCATATCCTCAGTTTCATAATCTTCATTAAGTTCATCCACTATAATTGCATTAAATTTAGCTGTGATTTTATTTTCAAATTCCTGTAAGCATCTTGCGCAATTCTCAGAATAAAAATAATTAATAGTGGCCTCTAATAGCAAGCTTTTATCAACTTTAAAAAACTTACCATTAAACTCAATTTCATTATTCAATTTATTTTCTTCTAAAAATTTTTCATCTTTTAATGTTAATCTGTCATTTACATTATATACTAAATCGTCTGACAGAAGGAATTTCTTTAAATTAATTATCATTGAACCCACATTTCTTTCTTTAGGTTTTACCCTGTCTTCTAAATTACTTTATCAATTATATGAGAATATAACTATTTTGTCAAGGATAAATTTTTGAAAAATCAAAACGACATTATTTAGTAACTAAAGCCATAGTATCTCTTGCTATCATTAATTCTTCGTTTGTTGGAATTGCAAATACTTTTACTTTTGAACCATCTTTTGATATTTCAGCTTCTTTTCCACGAATATTGTTTTTAGCTTCGTCAATTTCAATTCCTATAAATTCTAAACCTCTGCAAGATTCTAATCTAGCTTCTTTTGAATTTTCTCCAAGTCCTGCTGTGAAAACTACTACATCTACACCGCCCATAGCTGCTGCATATGAACCAATGTATTTTTTAACTGTATAGTAGAATTTATCAAGTGCAAGTTGTGCTCTCTTATTTCCTTTTTCAGCTTCTGCTTCGATATCTCTGAAGTCACTGCTTACTCCTGAAATTCCAAGAACTCCAGACTCTTTATTCATTAAATTGTTTACTTCTTTAGCACTTAAATTTTTCTTTTCCATTAAGAAAGTAACTATAGCTGGGTCTATGTCTCCACATCTAGTTCCCATTACTAAGCCTTCAAGTGGAGTTAATCCCATACTTGTATCTACAGACTTTCCATTCTTAATAGCTGTAACACTTGCACCGTTTCCTAAGTGGCAAGTAATTATTTTTAAGTCTTTAATATCTTTATTTAATATTTCAGCTACTCTTTGTGCAACGAATTTATGAGAAGTTCCGTGGAAACCGTATCTTCTAATTCCTAATTCCTTGTACAATTCGTATGGAAGTGGATAAATATATGCTTCTTCAGGCATTGTTTGGTGGAAAGCTGTATCAAATGTTCCTACCATAGGTACACCTGGTAACAAGTCCTTACAAGCATTTATTCCTATAATGTTTGGTGGATTGTGAAGAGGTGCTAAATCTGTACACTCATTCATTGCTGCTATAACCTCATCAGTTATAAGAACTGAACCAGCAAACTTCTCACCACCGTGAACAACTCTGTGTCCAACAGCATCAATTTCACTTAATGATTTTACTGCACCAAATTCAGGATCAGTTAAAGCCTTTAGCACTGTGTTAATAGCTTCCTTATGAGTTACTAATGGCTCAGAATAAATTTTCTTTTCTTTACCAATAGCTTCATGCTTAACTTGGCTACCTTCGATACCGATTCTTTCAGCTAAACCTTTAGCTAAAACTTCTTCGTTTTTCATGTCGATTAACTGATACTTCAATGATGAACTACCGCAGTTAATTACTAATACATTCATTTTTTCTTTTCCTCCATTTTTCTGTGAGAATAATTCTCATAGTTATTTATATTATTTTTATATTTAAAATCTTAAAGATCTTATAACAAAATTAGTATTTATAATTTATCAAATTTTATAATGCTTCAGATAATTTTTTATCATTTAAAAATGAAATATTATCTCCATCAATACATAGTACATCGCAATTATTAATAGGAAACGCAAAAATATTTTCATCATTGATATATTTTAAATGATATAAAAGTATTCTTATCAAGGCTCCATGTGCTACTACTACAGAATTGTCAACATAGTTTTCAAAGAACTTATCAATTCTTTTTATAACATCATCATATGATTCTCCATTTTTATAATCGAAAAACATATGCTTATCTATAGCGTTTTTAGCATCATTAGGAAATCTCTTTTCAATTTCATCCCATGGTAAACCTTCAAAATCACCAAAATTTCTTTCAATTAAATTTTCATTTATTTCAATATCTATATTTTTTATTTTGGCTATTTCTTTTGCTGTATTATAAGCTCTTTTTAAAGGACTAGAGTAAATTTTTTCTATATCTATATCTTTAAATAGCTTTGCCATGTTCTGTGCTTGCATAACACCCTTTGGAGTTAACTCAACATCAGTTTGTCCACAAAATGTTCGAGTCAAATTACCAGTTGATTCACCATGTCTTACTAAATATAACTTCATTATAATTAATTCCTTTCAATATTATGCTAATATTAATTGTCTATATAATTAACCTATTTATTATCAAGCTTATAAACATAAATAATATTTGAGATATTTCTGCTACAAAGCCACAGGTATCACCTGTCATACCAGAAATCTTATTTTTTATCCATTTACTTATAATTATTGCTAATAAAAAAGTAATAATGGTTGACATAATTATCATTATGTAATTTGGTGTAAATGCACCAATTATTAAAGTAATTGCAACATTAAATATTAATTCACTAATTCCTATTGACTCTACAAACAGAGTTCCCATGCCTGCATTTTTTTTAGCATATTTCATACCACTACAAGCAATAACTACACTTGCTCGCCCTACTACTGGTACAAGTATTAGAGTATATAAGTCAATAGTTGAAAATAATATAATTTGAGATGTAATCACCAATATAAGACTAATAACTCCAAATGCTCCTATACGAGAGTCACTCATTATTTCAAAGACCCTGTCCCCTGTTCTTCCAGAAAATAAGCCATCTGAAGTATCAGCTGTTCCATCTAAATGGATACCACCCGTTATTATAATATAAAATATTGTAATTATCAATCCTTTTATATAAAAAATTTGTAAGTAATCTCCAATAAAATAAGCAATACTAATGAAAGCTCCTACAATAAGTCCAACAAGACAATATAGCTTTAATCCCTTTACAAATTTTTCTTCATTATATTCTACAAGCTTACCAATAGGAACTCTTGTAAAAAATGACAATAAAATTAAAAATCCTTTAAACATCTAATATTACAACCTTCCTCTTTGGAATTATGTATTAAGCTCTTTATTTACCCTTAATTTGCATTGGTATACCTGCTACAGTAAAATATACCTCATCTGCTAAAGTGGCTATACTTGCATTAATTCTTCCACTTATATCCCTAAAATAATTTCCCATGTAATACGACGGAACAATACCTAATCCAACTTCATTTGACACTAATATCAAATTTTTATTTAGTCTTTGACATAAGTAAATTAAGCTAAGTACATCTTCTTTAATCTTAGCTTCTAAGGTATTTACATCTTCAATTTTGCAATTATCAAAATCTATTCCGCTATCAAACATATGGTTTGATATTAATGTAGTTATACAATCAAGCATCACAGTATTTGAATTCATAAAATCCATATCATTTTCAAGCTCATTGAAATTCTTATATCTCTCAATAGTTATCCATTCCTTAGGTCTTTGCTCTTTATGCTTTTTTACTCTATCTGCCATAGCTTCATCAGTTATAACAGAAGTTGCTAGATATACTGTATTGTTTCCGAATTCCTTTGTCTTGTTTTCTGCAAAAGTGCTTTTTCCACTTCTAGCTCCACCAATAACTAGTATCACACACATTTAAAATTCCTCACTTGTATTTATACGATATAATAGCATATCTATATCATTTACATATATGCTACTATGATATTGTTAAATTCTTGTTATATTATAACATATATTTAAATTAAGTGGTATTATTTTTAAAGTTTTAAAGTAAATTTTGTTGAAAAATTACTTGCAAATGTTTTACACTTACATTTAATAAATACATAATAATATTTACTTGTAATTAATTAAGAGTTAATATATACTATGTTATAGATTTAACATAATAATCTAGTATTACCAAAATGGAGGGAACTAAATGTTTAACGTATATAATGTTACTAAAAGGTATGGCAAAGTATTAGCCAATGATAAAATTAGCTTTTGTGTAGAAGATGGACAAATTGCTGTTCTTCTTGGCCCTAATGGAGCTGGAAAATCAACTATTATAAAATGTATAGCTGGTTTATTAAGATTTGAAGGTAATATTGATATATGTGGCTTTAAAAACAAGTCAATAGAAGCTAAAAAGATATTAGGATATGTTCCAGAGATGCCAGCGGTTTATGATTTATTAACTGTTTAGGAGCATTTAGAATTCATAGCTAAGGCTTATAGTTTAGAGGATTGGAAACCATATGCAGAAGAGCTATTAACTAGATTTGAATTAATGGATAAAAAAGATAAGCTTGGAAAAGAATTATCAAAGGGAATGCAGCAAAAAGTAAGCATATGCTGTGCAATATTACATAAACCTAGTGTTTTAATCTTTGACGAGCCTATGGTTGGACTTGATCCACATGCTATTAAGGAGTTAAAAAATTTATTTATAGAATTAAAAAATCAAGGCTGCTCTGTTCTTATAAGTACTCATATGCTTGACAGTGTTGAGGACTATTGGGATGTTGCTCATATTATGATAAATGGCTCATTTGCTGCAACTAAATATAATAAAGTAAGCTCAGATGATGAAAAGACTTTAGAGCAATTATTCTTTGAAATAACTGAGAGGAAAAACTAATGAAAGCGCTAGTATATTTAGTATTAACAAATATAAAAAACTCAATAAAGGAATTAAAAAAGCATCCAGCTAAATTAATTTTAATATTATTCTTTGTCGCTATACTAGGATTTACTATATGGGCTGGTAATTCAAATCAACAAAGTCAGACAATTCCAGGTAATATTCGAGAGCTATATGCTGGTGTTTTTGTATTGTTTACAATGCTATTTATAATGAATATCATGTCAGGCTTCTCTTCTGGTGCAAGCTTTTTTTCTATGGCAGATGTTAACATATTATTCTTGACACCAATATCAACTAAAAAAATATTATTTTATGGTTTAATTAGACAGATGAGTCAGTCCTTTTTAATAGGATTTTTCTTATTCTTCCAATATTCATGGCTTCATGGTCGCTATGGTATAGGTATGTTTGGTTTATTTGCAATTCTTGTGGGCTTTGCATTTACAATTTTCTGTGCACAGCTTACATCTATGGTTATATACTCATTTACTAATAATAATGAAAAGCTTAAAAAGATATTAAAGACATGCATTATTGCAGCTACTCTAATTATTGCAGTAATACTAGCAAAGGATGCTCTTTTTACATCTGCTAATAAGTTTATCATTCTAATTAATTCAATTAATTCAACATGGGTTTCCTTTATACCTGCTGTTGGATGGATAAAAGCAATAACAGTTAGTATGATTAGCTTAGATTTTATACAGCTTGGTTTAGCATTAGCTGCAACAATTGTGTATATAATAATCTTCACTACACTAATAGTTAAATATAATGTTGATTTTTACGAGGATGTTTTACAGGCAACAGAAATTGTTCAAACTGCGATTACTGCTAAAAAAGAAGGAAGGATTCCTGATACACCTAAAAAGGTTAAGCTTGGTAAAACAGGAATTGATAAAGGCCATGGTTCTAATGTTTTCTTCTATAAGCATATGCTTGAAAATAGACGTTCTGGTGGTTTATTCATTGATAAGGTTTCTATAATTTATATGATTATAAGTGTTATCTTTGCTTTTATTTTTAAAGGAATAGAAGATATCGATTCTAAACTATTAACAGTATTTGGATTTTCAACATATATGCAAGTTTTTAGCATATCCTTTGGTAGATGGGTGAAGGAATTATTGCTTCCTTATGTATATATGATACCAGAACCAGCCTTTAAAAAGCTAATAAATGTAATAAAAGAAAGTATCCTAAAAATAATATTTGAAGCAATAATCATGTTTGTAGTAATTGGCCTTATATTAAAAGCTCCAGCTTTAGAAATTATACTTTGTATAATAGCACGTATAGGCTTTGGAATTCTATTTATAGCTGGAAACATATTAATTGAAAGAGTATTAGGCTCATTAACAAGTAAAACATTAATTATGTTTTTATACTTCTTTATAATGATAATAATAGCTGTACCTGGCTTTATTATTGGTTTACTTGTATCTTTTGCAATAAAAGCAATACCACAAATGGTAACAATTTTAGGCTTGACATTTATATGGAATGTATTAATATCCTCATTAATAATATTCTTGTGCAGAGATATACTCAATTGTGCTGAATTAAATAATAGATAGATATTAAATAAATAAGCTTAAACATAAAAGTGTCAGTTCAAATTTTGAACTGACACTTATTTTTAATATATTTACTTATGACAATTTTGCGCATGTGCACAACCTGCACACCCACTACAGGAGCTTGCCGATCCAGTTTTTCTTTTTCTATTTATCATGCTAAAAATAACACCTGCAAACAATCCAAATACAATTATTGATACAATTATTGTTGACATATTTAAAGCTCCTTTCTATTTCATTAATTATTTTGCATTACTTGTTTTTATAAGGCCTTTTCTTCTTCCTTCTTGTAAGGCACAAATAACAAGTATAATATATATGCTAATACAAGAAATGCTACTGCTGTTCCTATACCAAATCCACGACCACTAAACAACATACCTAATTGATATACTATTAATGATAATGCGTAAGCAAATACTGTTTGATATCCTATTGCAATCAATGTCCATTTTGCATTTCCCATTTCTCTTCTAATAGCTCCTATTGCAGCAAAGCAAGGTGCACAAATTAGATTAAATATTAAGAACGAAAATGCTGATAATGGTGTAAACAACTGTTGCATACTTGTCCATAGCTCTATTCCATTTTCTGAAACCTCTTCTGCTACATTTAATAATACTCCAAATGTACTTAATACATTTTCCTTTGCAACTAGTCCTGTAATTGTAGCAACAGCAGATTCCCAATTTCCAAATCCAAGTGGTATAAATACTGGAGCTATTATTCTACCTAATGAAGCAAGTATTGATTCATTAGCATCTACCATACTAAATGACCAGTTAAAATTACTTAAAAACCAAACTACTCCACAAGCTAGGAATATAATTGTTCCTGCTTTCTTAACAAAGTGCTTTCCTTGGTCGATAGTTCTCTTCAAAACTTCTTTAGCTCTAGGCATTTGATAAGGAGATAATTCCATAACAAATGGTGTCTGATCCCCAGCAAATCCTTTAATTTTCTTAAGTATAATTCCTGATATAATAATTGCTGCTACTCCAATAAAATATGCTAATGGAGCTATAATAACTGAATTGTTAAACATTGCACCTGCTATCAAAGCTATAATTGGAAGCTTAGCTGAGCAAGGTATAAAACTAGTTGTAATAACAGTAATTCTTCTATCACTTTCACTTTCAATAGTTCTTGATGCCATTATTCCTGGCACACTACATCCAGAGCCTATTAGCATAGGTATAATTGATTTACCTGATAATCCAAACTTACTAAAAATTCTATCCATTATGAAGGCTATTCTTGACATATATCCACAAGCTTCAAGTATAGCTAAAAGTGTAAACAATACAAGCATTTGAGGTAAGAATCCAAGAACAGCACCAACGCCACCTATAATTCCATCTAATATTAGAGAATTTAACCACTCTGCTGTACCTATTTTAATTAATAATCCTTCTACAAATGGAGGTATAATTTCACCAAACAAGCTGTCATTAACCCAATCAGTCATCATAGTACCTACTGTAGATATAGATATATAATATACTAAAAACATTATAATAGCGAATATAGGAATACCTAAATATTTATTAGTTAAGATGTTGTCTATTTTATCTGATGTAGTTATCTTTGAGTCAACCTTTTTCTTGTAAATATCCTTTTTAATGTTATCTATGTAGTTGTATCTCTCAGATGTAATTATACTTTCAGAATCCTCTCCGAGCTTTTCCTCACAACCTTCAACAATCTTTATTATTTTATTAATCTGTTCATCAGATAAGTTCATCTTTTCAATAATTTTCTTATCCTTTTCAAAAAGCTTTATAGTATACCATCTTTTATTTTCTAAATCCTTTGGTAAAATTATATCTATTGCAGTCAAAGCAGCCTCTACTTCATTTGAAAAAACACAGCTTATTAATTGTTTTGACTTATTATTAGCTAATTTTATAGCTAACTCTGCTGCTTTATCACAGCCTTCTTCATTTAATGCTGATGTTTCAATAACATCACATCCAAATTTAGCACCAAGCTTTTCAATGTCGATAACATCACCTTTTTTTTGCAGCATATCAACCATATTAAGTGCGATAACTATAGGTGTTCCTAGCTCCAATATTTGTGTTGTAAGATAAAGATTTCTTTCCAAATTTGTACTATCTACTATATTTATAATTGCATCTGGTT
>JBPOHM010000324.1:0-1680 GCA_052035585.1 Bacillota bacterium | reverse complement strand
TTATAGAAGCTCCCACTTCTGTAAGTGGGGGTAATTCACTATCTTTAATATGGAGTTGATAATATGGAGAATAAAGATAAAAATAAAAAAGATAATACTGCTGCAAATGCAGCACAAGATTTGAATTCGGCTAAAAATTTAGCAAAAGCAGCAGGAAAAGCTGCTGCACAAAATTATGTAGGTGCAGCTAAAGATGTAGCAAAAGAAGTTGTTACTAATCCTAAAATATTTTTAAAAATAGCAGTAGTGGCAGCAATGCCTTTATTGATAATTATAATATTAATTATTAGTCCATTTGCAATCTTTTTCTCTACAATAAGCGATGACTCAGATAAAACAGTTGCACAAGTAGAATCAAAATATGAAAATCCAGACGAACCTTTTGATTTTGAAAAAACTGTAAAAGACCAAATATATAAAGCTGTACTAAAAGCATATAAAGATGCAGAAAATGAAATAAAAAAAGAAATCAAAAAAGAGGCAGAAATAATAGGAAAAGAGTATGATGAATTTTCATATTCTATTGTTGAATTAGTAAATATTGAAGATATTAGTGATGAAGAAATAGCAAAACTTTATTCATGCTTTTCTGTTTTAAAAGAAAGAGAGCATTTAAATACAAAATATGATAATGAAAACGGAGAATATAAAACAGGAGAGAAAGAAAAAGAAATATTTAATAAAAATGAATTGATTAAAATAGTTAAAAATAATTATTACTCCTTTTTAACTTACACAGTAGATGATTATTCTTATACAGAAACATTATATGATAAAGAAACTCTTGAACCTAATGGAACTAAAAAGCATGGTGTTTACACTTATACTATCAATTTTAAAGGATTAGAAGATATAGCAGTAAATGTGTTTGGATTACAAGATAATACTAATAATATGGAAGTTGAAGAGAAATTAAGATATAATGAAATAGAGATAGCAGAAGAAAAACAAATATCTCTTTTAGCGTTAATAGGAGTAGATGTTAGTCAAAGAGCATATGTATCAGCAAATAGTTCTACATATAAAGCAAAAATAGATGAATTAAAAAATTTAAATAGAGTTATATTAAACATAAATTTTACTCCTAATAAAAAAATGCAATATCCACTTAAAGATTATCCAATAAATATTACTTCAAAATTTGGTAATAGAATTGACCCTCACGATAGTACAAAAACTCAATTCCATCATGGAATAGACTTTGGTGCAATATCTGGAACATATATTTACCCAATTGCAGATGGAATAATTATTGAAAAAGGATATAATGATACATATGGGAATTTTGTAGTTATATATCATGGAGAAATTGAAAGCAAAGATTATGTCACAGTATATATGCATATGTTAAGTCCTTCTCCTTATGCTTATAACACGGAAGTTACTAAAGATTCATCTATAGGAAGAGTTGGAAATACTGGTCTTAGCACAGGACCACATTTGCATTTTGCTGTATTAGTATCTCAAGATAACGGAGCTCTCGCTTATGTTAATCCAGAGTCATATTTTATAAATAGATAAAATATTAAAACAGGTTATAAATTCATAACCTGTTTTTGTTTGCCTTATTTGACTATTAATCAAATATGTGGTATCATAAAAAAGATTTTAATTTTATAGAAAGGAGATTGTGTTTTGTTTTTTAAACTTACAAAAATAAAAAAAATATATAAAAATAAG
>JBPOHM010000218.1:0-4086 GCA_052035585.1 Bacillota bacterium | reverse complement strand
TTTATGGTCAATTTGAACAGCAATATATTTACAAGAAGGAAAATCATATTACTTTATTGGACAACCTTATAAGTAAGGAGATTTCTCCTGTTTTAACTGATTATGAAATTCTTTATAATAGTTATCGCAATAAATTATCTGAGATAGAAGATTTGACAGATAAGCTTCATAACAAAGATAAAAAATTAGAGCAATATAGCTATGAGATAAATGAAATAGAAGAAGCAGCATTACAAGAGGATGAAGAAGATAATTTGATAAAGGAGCTTAAAAAATTATCAAATATAAAAGAAATTCAAGCATCCTTGTTTGAAGTTGAAAAAAAATTAGTTAAAAATGATAATTCTGCTATAAACAATATAAATAGCTCATATAGCTTGTTAAATAAAATCAAAAATTATGACGATAATATGAATAAATATATTGAAAGATTTGATTTTATTATTGATGAATTGCAAGATTTAGGATTTGAAATAATTAATTATTCTGACAGCTTAGAGCTTGATGAGCAAAAACTAGAAGAGATTGAAGATAGAATATCTCTTATTAATAGTTTAAAAAGAAAGTATGGCTATAGTATAAGTAAAATTAATGAATACAAGGAAAATGTTCAGAACGAATATAATATTTTGCTTGAAGCTGAAAGCAAGTTAAATTCATTGAATAAAGAGCTACAAGATATAAAGGCTTCTTTAACAAAATCTGCAACTACGATGACTAGTATGAGAAAAAAAGCAGCAGATTTTCTAGAAAAAAATATGGTGGTAGAGCTAGAAGATCTAAACATGAAAAATGCTCAATTTAAAGTAAAATTTGAAGCAAAAAATGATTTTTCTATTATTGGTTTAGATGATATTGAGTTTTTAATGTCAACTAATGCTGGCTCTGACCTAAATGCAATACAAAAGATAGTTTCTGGTGGTGAAGCATCAAGAATTATGCTTGCTATAAAGAAACTTAGCTGTGATAATGATTTTATTACAAGCCTAGTTTTTGATGAAATAGATACTGGTATTAGTGGTAAAACCTCACAAATGGCAGGCAATAAAATGAAATTAATTTCTAAAAATAGCCAAGTTATTTGTGTAACTCACTCTCCACAAATTGCTTCAATATCTGATAATCATTATTTAATAGAGAAAAATAGCTATTTAAATGAAACTATAAGTAATGTAAAGAAACTAAATGACGAAGAAAAAATCAATGAAATTGCAAGACTTTTAAGTGGTATGAATATAACACAAAAATCACTAAATAATGCAAAGGAGTTAATTGAATCCAATAAAAATATTTAAATTATTAGCAATATATGGCTATTGTACAATAGTATAATATAGTTTTTAATGGTTAAATTAAAATTAAAATTTTTTAAGGAGCATATGATGAAACATTTCAGAGGAAAAATTTTAATTTTAATAACATTAATATGTATTGTAATTGGTACAATATACTTTTTTGATAATAATTTAAGAATTTCTTATAAATACTTTAATCCTTTCATTTCTAATGAGCAGGTAAGCTTTGAAAAGCGTTATGTAATACCTGGCGGTCAAACTATTGGAGTAGAACTTAAAACAAAAGGTATATTAGTTGTAGGACTTGCAGATGTTGTAAATAATAATAAAATTACTACATCTCCAGCTAAGGATGCTGGTATTCATATAGGTGATAAAATTATATCTGTAGATAACAAGCCAGTGTCTAGAACCACAGATTTTGTGTCCTATGTAAAGGCTAATGGAGTAAAAGAGTATAATATTGAGGTTGAGAGAAATGGAAGTAAGATTCAAATTTTAGTAATTCCAGTTAAAAGATATGAATCTAATGATATTATTTTTGGTTTTTGGGCAAGAGATAATATAGCTGGTATTGGAACAATAACATATATTGATCCAGAAACTAGAACATATTCAGCTGTTGCACATGGAATTACTGACTCAGATACTAAAGAGCTCATAGAAATTGACTATGGTTCGATATCAAAGGCAAATGTAACAAATATAAAATCTGGTAAAAAAGGCGAGCCAGGTGAGATTGTTGGTTATATTTTAAAGGATGAAAATAGACTTGGAACTGTAAGAAAAAACACCCCTTTTGGAGTTGTTGGCGAAATAGATGAAAAAAGCATGGCATATTTTTCAACTAATCTGATAGAGATCGCCAATAAGGATGAAGTAGTTGTTGGACCAGCAAAAATATTAGCTTGCTTAGATCACACTATCAAGGAATATGATATAGAAATAATTAAAACATATTATCAAAGTAAAGCTACTGATAAAAGCTTTATTATTAAAATTGTTGATAAAGAATTATTATCATTGACAAATGGAATAATTCAAGGTATGAGTGGATGCCCAATTATACAAAATGACAAGTTAGTTGGAGCTGTAACTCATGTATTTATGAACGATCCAACTAAAGGCTATGGAATTTATGTACAATGGCTTTTTGATGAAAATAGTCGTAAAAAATCTGACTTATAAATATAAATTTTAAAGGGATTTATCTTATTTTAGCGTATAATATATTACAGACAAAAATTGATAGCTATTTATAATATTGCTTGTAGTATTATGACGAGCAAAAAAAATTGGGGGGATTTAAAAATGGATGAAATGGTAAAGGTTGTCATATCTGATGATAACAAGGAATTTAGAGGAGTATTAACAGATTTTTTAGCAACTAAAAATTTATTTGATGTAGTTGCTACAGCAGATGATGGTATTAAAGCTGTTCAGGCTGTTGAAAAATATGAGCCTGATGTTTTAATACTAGATATCATTATGCCACACCTAGATGGTCTAGGAGTTCTCGAAAGACTTCATAAAACACAGCTGAAGAAATTTCCGAAGGTAATTATTTTATCTGCAGTTGGTCATGATAAGATAACACAAAGAGCAATTAGTATGGGAGTTGATTATTATATAGTTAAGCCTTTTAATTTTGATACATTCTCAGATAGATTGCTTCAGGTTTCCGGATTTGAAACACCAAAGATGCTATCAAGAAACAAAGAAATGCTTTACAATGATATTGCAGAGAAGAAATTTAATTTAGAATCAAAGATTACTGAAATATTAAGAGAGGTTGGTGTTCCAGCTCATATTAAAGGCTATCAATATTTAAGAACATCAATAATTGAAGTAGTAAATAATATTGAACTACTTGGAGCTATAACAAAGGAATTATATCCAGGAATTGCTGCTAGATACTCAACAACTTCAAGTAGAGTTGAAAGAGCCATAAGACATGCAATTGAAGTTGCATGCAACAGAGGCAAGATTGAGACTATCAACAGTATTTTTGGATATACAATACATAATAATAAGGGTAAACCAACAAATAGTGAGTTCATTGCTATGATAGCTGATAAGCTAAGATTAGAGCAAAGAGTATCATAGCAGATAAATACTAATTCATTTGTAGATAATTGCTAAAAAATATACAAAGTGAATTAGTAAATAAGGAGGACAATTTTGAACGGAGAAATTACTGTTAGTAGTGAAAAAATATATGATGGTAAAATTATTAATTTAAGAATAGATACTGTAGAATTACCAAATAAAAAATATGCAAAGCGAGAAATTGTAGAGCATAGAGGTGCTGCTGCAATTGTTGCAATAGATGAAGATAATAAATTAATTTTGGTAAAGCAATATCGTAAAGCAGTTGAGGATTTCTTATATGAAGTACCTGCTGGAAAGCTTGAATTAAATGAAGAACCATTAAATTGTGCAAGTAGAGAGCTAGTAGAGGAGACAGGATATTGCGCAAATAAAATTGAAAAATTAACAGAATTTTATACATGTCCTGGATTTTGCAATGAAAAAATTTATTTATTTAAAGCAACAGAGCTAAAACAGGTAGAAAAGAACTTAGATGATGATGAATTTATTGAAATTATAAAAGTTAGCATTGACGAAGCCAAAGAAATGATAAAGCAAAATAAAATTCTAGATGCGAAAACTCAAATAGCAATTTTTAACTTAAACTAAAATTTGATAAGTTCTTAATATAGAGTAATTAATCCTTCTGTACAAGCATAAATAATTAATAATGTTATATTAACATTAAATATAAAATATG
>JBPOHM010000290.1:0-8965 GCA_052035585.1 Bacillota bacterium | reverse complement strand
GGAAGGCTTAGATTAACTTACAGCCTTGCTTAAAGTGCATTTTACCATAATTTAACTTAAAATGCAACATTTTTTATAATAAAAAGGCTATTGGAAAGTGTCCAATAGTCATAGTCATGTTTTACTCAATTATATTAAATTTATTTTTCATATTTTTCTTTATTCATTACATATTCATAATACTTCTTTTTTATTTTAGAAGCTTCTCTTTGCCTTATGGCAACTGTATCTCCAAAAATAGTTGTAAATTTATAGGAATCCACTGATTTTACATAATCCATGTTTATTAAAAAGCTTTTGTGACATCTTAAAAACCTGCTATTAGAGAGCTGCTTTTCAATATCATCAAGCTTTCCATAGGTCTTTAGTACCTCATAGTTATTCATATGTATTCTTAGAGTTGTGTTCTGACTTTCTATAAATGATATTTCATTAAAGGATAGATTCATGAACTTCTTTCCATTTTTAATTAGTACATATTCTTCCTTTATGTCTTTATGCTGAGATATGTATCTATCTATTACTTTTGATAGAGTATTATATGACATAGGCTTGATGTTATAATAAAGAGGCCAAAGCTCAAAGCTTTTAAGTGTATATGCACTTGAAGATGTGTTAATAACAATACTTAAGCTATCATATTTTTGTCTTATTTTTCTTAATACATTAAACATATTTTGATTATCAAGCTCTGTAAATAAAAGGTCTATCTTATTTTCATTATTTTCAAAGGAGGATAGCATGTCCTCGCTTGATTCAAATTCAAAAATATTATAAGAATATGAGTGGCTTGAAAAATAAGTGTTTATTAAATTGAATAGTGTTGTTCTAACATCCTTATTAAAATCACAAATACCTATGTTTATCATATCTAAACCTCATTGTAATTAGTCAGTATTGAAAAATAGGAGGAGCTAAACCCCTCCCGAATATTTATTATAATGTAAAAGTAAAACTTAGTTTCATTTTAGTTAGTGATGTATGCATAAATTAATTCTACTGTATTTTCTAGACCTTTAATGTGTGTTCTTTCCATACCGTGAGATGCATTTACTCCAGGTCCAATTAATCCACCTCTTATGTTATTGCCACCACTTAAAGCTGCTGATACATCAGAGCCATACATTGGATATACATCCTGAGCATAATTTAATTTTTTCTCTTTCGCTAGGTTTATTAGCTTAGTTGTTATATCATAATCATAAGGTCCAGAGCTATCCTTAACACAAATTGAAACCTTTTCTTCAGTGCAATTCAAATCTAGTCCGATACAGCCCATATCAATACCTACTAGTTCATTTACATCCTCAGGTACCCATGAACAGCCATGACCTACCTCTTCATAAGTAGAAACTAATATTTTTACCTTATGCTTAGGTTTAGTTTTAGTTGTATTAAATATGTCTAATAAGCTTAGAGCACAAGCTGTTCCAGCTTTGTCATCCATATATCTTGATTTTATAAATCCACTTTCTGTAATTTGGAATTTTGGTTCTATTGATATAAAATCACCTGTTTCAATACCAAGCTTTTCTGTATCAGCCTTGCTATAAACAATCTCATCTAATCTAATCATCATGTTTTCTTCTTTTCTTTCCTTAGATTTTGCATCAGGGAAAACATGAGCTGCTGGTGATGTGCTTAGCATAGTACCAGTATAAACCTTTCCACCTCTTGTATGGATTTTACAATATTCTCCGTCTAAAGTAGAGAACATATTGCCACCAAGTGTAGTAATTTTTAATGTTCCATCTGAGTTTATAGATCTTACCATTGCTCCAAGTGTGTCTACATGTACTGGTATTCCTATACAGTAAGAATTATCTTCACCATCTATAGTGATAATACCATTGCCCTTTTGGTTCTTTTCAAATTTGTAACCAAGCTCAGCAGCAATTTTGCCTACTTCATTTATAACCTCTTTGCAAAAACCCGTTGGACTTGGTATATTGATAATTCTTTCTAATACCTTTAACGTAAAATCCTTATTAAACATTTTATCCTCCATTTACCGTTTTACGGATTAAATTTTATTAAATTATTTTACTACCTTATTTAAAATATATCATACTAAATTTAATAATTCAATAACAAATAATTAGTTATATTATACTTTTATATTATTTAATTAATCCATTATATATTAACAATTTCAACATATGTTGACTTTTTATAAATATAATGTTAGAATTCAAGCAAAATATAGTAGGAGGGTTATCATATGTTATCTGAACAAATTGCATCTAAGATAGTTAGAGAGGTCAATTCTGTTATTCCTTTAAAAATTAATATTATGAATGAAAAGGGTATTATCATAGCCAGCTCAGACAAGCAGCGTATAGGCTCCTTTCATGCAGGTGCTTTAAGAATCATAGAAGATCAAATTGATGAAATAGTAGTGCACTATGATGGAGAATTTGACGGTGCTAAGCAAGGAATAAATTATACTCTTAAATTACAAGGCTATGTTATTGGTGTGCTTGGAATAACAGGTAAATACAAGGAAATTGTAGATAGTGCTTTGATAATAAAAAGAATGACTGAGCTATTATTAGAAAACACATATTCTGTTGAACAAAAGCAATTAAAAGAGAATATTTGTAACCGTTATTTGTCAGAGTGGTTAAATGGAGAACCAAAAAATATAACATATGATTTTGTTAATCGTGGCAAGGTCCTTGGATTTGATATAACAATACCAAGACGAATTTTGGTATGTAGCCTATATCAAGAAGAGCAAAAGGACAATCTGTATGCTATGCACCTGATGGAGGGTGCTGAGCAGTACTTAAAAAAACGAGTTATTAATAAAGACCCTTTAAATCTTTATTATAAATCAGGCTCAAGCTTAGTATGTGCTGTAACAGCAATAACAGATGAAGCTGTTAAGGCCTTAGCTGAGGAACTAAAAAAGCAGGTTGAGGAGAATTTTTCTGTAAAGCTAGCCATTGGAATTGACAGCTATGTTGAAAATTATGCTTTTGCCCAAACTGCATTAGTTCGTGCACAAAAAGCAAACAAGGCATGTATGCGTACACATAAGAGAGATATTCGCTTTTATGATGACTTAAATATGGAAGTTTTTACTGATGAAATAAGTGAATTATCAAAGCAGGAATTTATACATCGTATATTTAAGGGTTTTTCTAATGATGAAATTCGTAATTCTATGGTATTATTAGAAACATTTTATGATTTAGAGGGCTCTATACAAAAGGTGTCGGAGCGTTTATTTATACACAAAAACACCTTGCAAAACAAGCTTAAGAGAATAGCAGAACGAACAGGCTATGATCCTAGGTCAATTCGTCATTCATCTTTATTTTATATCGCAATATATTTTTACCGTGAACTAAATGATAGTGTTAGAGATATATAAAGAATTTTGTCAAAATTAGTTTATTATATTTGGCAAACAAGTATAATAATATAATTTTAGGTAATAATTTTACAGGAAAAGGATTACAATTGTTATATATACCAATAATAAAAAGTTAATTTTGGTATATATGACATTGAAAATATTTTCAATGTCATATAAGATTAGAGCAGGGTATGTTTTTTTGAATATCCAATTATTTTAAAGGAGGCATTTTTTATGTCAGGTATACCATTGATTATTGCTTTTGTTATTGCGATTGTTGTTATGATAATTGCTATATCAAAGCTAAAGATTCATCCATTCCTTTCTATTATGACAATTTCATTATTATTTGGAATTATAGCAGGAATTCCTTTAACGGATCTTCCAAATGTCATAGGAACAGGATTTAGCAATACTTTCAAGAGTATTGGTATTGTAATTATTTTAGGTGCACTTATTGGTACATTACTTGAAAAAACAGGTGCTGCTCTTAAAATGGCAGACGTTGTAGTAAAATTAGTAGGCAAAAAAAGACCAGAGCTAGCTATGTTAATTATGGGATGGATAGTTTCTATTCCAGTATTCTGTGATAGTGGATTTGTTATTTTAAATCCTATTCGTAAAGCCCTAGTAAAACGTACAATGAAATCATCTGTAGCAAGTACAGTTGCTCTTTCAATGGGTCTTTATATATCTCACTGCTTTATCCCACCTACACCAGGACCTATAGCGGCAGCTAACACATTATATCAAGGAATTAACATGGAGACTAACCTATTATTAGTTATGTTATTTGGTACTCTATGTTCAATTTTACCACTTGTTGCAAGCTATTTCTTCGCACTATTTATAGGTAAAAAAGTTAAGGCTGCTGATGATGTAGATATGAATAAGGACGAAACAGTTCAAACTTATGAGGAGCTTGTTGCAAGCTATGGAAAGCTTCCTAATGCATTTTTATCATTCGCTCCTATAATTGTTCCAGTTATATTAATGGGACTTTCTTCAGCATTAGCAATGGCTGGTGCTTCAGTTGCTATTATAACATTCTTAGGAACTCCTATTATAGCAATAGCAGTTGGAGTTGTTTTCGGTATAATTCTATTAGCTAGCCAAAGTAAGTTAGCTCAATTACATGAGATTACTAATGAAACTTTAAAAGTAACTGGTCCTATACTATTTATAACAGCGGCTGGTGGAGTTCTTGGTACTGTAATTGCAAATACATCAATGGTTGATTTCATTAAGTCTAATTCAGAAGCTTTATCAGCATTAGGTTTAATGTTCCCATTCTTATTATCTGCTATATTAAAGACAGCTCAAGGTTCATCTACAGTTGCTTTAACAACTACAGCAGGTATTATCGCTCCAATGTTGACAGCGATAGGTCTTGGTACTTCTCCTCTTGCAGCATTAACAGTTATAGCAATCGGAGCTGGAGCTATGACAGTATCTCACGCAAACGACAGTTATTTCTGGGTTGTTACTAACTTCGGAGAAATGAAGGTTGAGGACGGTTACAAGACTCAAACATTAGGTACGCTTATATTAGGTATAGCTGCTATTATAAACGTATACATTGTATCATTATTCATTTAACAAGAATTAATATTTTTATCCATAAGATAAGGAACGTTAAATACTTCTTTAACGTTCCTTAAAAATTTAAAACGTGATTAAGATATATTTGAATTTCGAATATATGTTATTCGCAATGTAGAGAGGAGCTGTTTTTTTGAATATTAGGGATGATGCACAGCAAATAATTGACGCAGCAATTAAGGCAGCGCTTCCAGACAATGCAGTAAAAAAAGCTTTAAAAGGACATAAATTTTCAGATGGTAGACTACTGTTAGTTGCTATTGGCAAGGCAGCTTGGTCAATGGCTAAGGCAGCCAGTGACATCTTAGGCGATTGTATTAGTGACGGAGTAGTTATCACAAAGTATGAGCACTCAAAAGGTGATTTGCCAAACATTAGAATTTTTGAAGCAGGTCATCCAATTCCAGATGCTAATTCATTCTCTGCTACTGAACAGGCAATAAAGCTTGTTCATGGTTTAAGCTCAAATGATACTGTACTATTTTTAATCTCTGGTGGTGGTTCAGCACTATTTGAAAAGCCATTGGTTTCAAATGAAACACTTGAAAGTATAACAAAGCAATTACTTGCAAGTGGTGCAAATATTGTTGAAATAAATACTATTAGAAAGCGTCTTTCTGCAGTAAAGGGTGGTAAGTTTGCAAAGCTATGTGAACCAGCACAGGTATTTTCTATTGTATTATCAGATATTATTGGTGATCCATTAGATATGATTGCTTCAGGACCAGCATATCCAGATAGTTCGACATCAGAGCAAGCAAAAGAGATACTAAGTAGATATGGAATTACACTTACAAAAGAGATTGAAGATTTAATAAGTATTGAACCCCCACATGAGCTTAATAATGTTACAACAGAAATTACTGGAAGTGTTACACAGCTTTGTGAGGCTGCAAAGACTAAATGTATTGAGCTTGGATATGAGCCAATTATTTTAACAAGTAGCCTAAGCTGTGAAGCGAGAGAAGCGGGAAGCTTTTTAGCTTCAATAGCACAGCACTATAAAACAACAGATAAATCACTTGCATTTATTGCTGGAGGAGAAACTGTAGTTCATTTAAAGGGAAAAGGACTCGGTGGTAGAAATCAGGAATTAGCCTTAGCATCTGCTATAGGTATTTCAAATTTAAAAGACGTTGCAATATTTTCCATAGGCTCTGACGGTACAGATGGACCTACAGATGCTGCTGGTGGATATGTTGATAATAATACGCAAAGAATTCTAGCTGAAAAGAAAATATCAATTTTACAATGCTTAGAAGAAAACAATTCATATTATGCCTTAGATGCCTGTGATGGATTAATTAAAACAGGACCTACTGGGACAAATGTAAATGATTTATCAGTATTATTGATAAGAAGATAATTTAATATTGATATAAATATCGAATTCAAAATATGCTCTTCTTTTAATTAAAGAAAGAGCATATTTTATAATATTTTCATAAATTAACTTAAATTGTAGATATTATTAAATAATTAATAAAATTTAATTTGTAATGTGCTTATTTTTGTTATATAATCATCTTACAACAAGTTAGAAATTGATTAACTAGTTGCTACATAAGACTTAAGCTTTAAGATATATCTAATCAAAAAAGCATATTAAAAATCACGGAGGGTTAATAAATGGAGAAATTACAATTAAAAGATTTTTTGAATTACAAATTTATTTCAGGCCTTGAATTATCACCAGATAAGAAGAAGGCAGGCTTTGTAGTAACCACAGCAGATTATGATAACAATGCTTATAAATCAAATATATGGTTGATGGATACAAAAACTAAAAAGTATTCAAAGCTTACTTCCCTAAATAAAGAGAAGGGTTTCGTGTGGTTAGATAATGAAACATTGATGTTTCCATCATTAAGAGATGATAGTCTTAAAGCTAAAATAGAAGCTGGAGAGGCGTGGACTGTTTATTATACTATTAATATAAATGGTGGAGAAGCAGAAGAATTCATGAGAATTCCTATGAGTGTTCACGACATTAAGCCAATAGATGAAGATAACTATGTTATAACAGCTGAATTTGACAATAATCTAATTGATTTACATGATCTTAAGGGTGAAGAAAGAGAAAAGGCTGCTGCAAAGATAAAGGAAAATAAAGACTATGAAATATTAGACGAAATACCTTTCTGGAGTAATGGTGGTGGATTTACAAATAAGAAAAGAAATAGACTATATATATTTAATAAATTAACAAAGGAATTAAAGCCTATAACTGACGAATTTACTGATGTAAATACATTTAAATATAAGGATGGAAAGGTACTTTATTCAGCAAATAGATTTACTGATAAGCTTGAGCTATTTGATAGCTTGAATATTTATGATATAAGAGAGAAAAAGAACATTGTACTTATACCACAAGGAAAGTATTCAATAGGCTATGTTGATTTTATAGGTGATAAAATAATCCTTACTTTAACAGATATGAAGGAGTTGGGATTAAATCAAAATAAAGATATTTATCTATTTGAAAATGGTGAATTGACTCTAGTTACAAAGCATGATACAGGCTTTGGAAATTCAGTTGGTTCAGACTGTAGATTTGGTGGTGGCAAGACAGCAAGAGTTATTGGAGAGCATTTATACTTCATTTCTACACTTGGTAAAAGCTCATTTATGAATAAGCTTGCAACTAATGGAGACCTATTGTTGCTTTCAGATGATATAGGATCAATTGATTGCTTCGATGTAAGTGATGATGAGATATTATTTGTAGGTCTAAGAGATTATAGACTTCAAGAAATATACAGCCTTAAGGATGAGCAAGAAATAAGATTAACAGATTTTAATGAGGATATCTATAATAATAAAACAATATCTAAGCCTGAATATATGCCATTCTTTAACAACGATGGAATAGAGATAGATGGATTTGTTATCAAGCCTGTTGATTATGATGAAACTAAAAAATATCCTGCAATATTAGATATTCATGGAGGACCAAAAACTGTTTATGGTGAAGTATTCTATCATGAAATGCAGGTATGGGCTAACATGGGATACTTCGTATTCTTCTGCAACCCTCGTGGAAGCGATGGAAAGGGAGATGAATTCTCTGATATTAGAGGTAAATACGGTACAATTGATTATGATGATTTAATGAAATTTACAGATTTAGTATTGAAGCACTATCCACAAATTGATGAAACACGTGTTGGAGTAACAGGTGGTTCATATGGTGGATATATGACAAACTGGATAATAGGTCATACAGATAGATTTAAATGTGCAGCATCTCAAAGAAGTATTTCTAACTGGATTTCTAAATTTGGAACTACTGATATTGGATACTTCTTCAATGCAGACCAAAATGCATCAACTCCTTGGGAAAACCATGATAAGCTATGGTGGCATTCACCATTAAAATATGCTAACCAAGTTAAGACTCCTACATTGTTTATACATTCAGAGGAAGATTATCGTTGCTGGCTAGCTGAAGGCTTACAAATGTTTACGGCTTTAAAATACCATGGAGTAGAAGCAAGACTTTGTATGTTTAGAGGAGAAAACCACGAGCTTTCAAGAAGTGGTAAGCCAAAGCATAGAGTTAAGAGACTTGAAGAAATAACAAACTGGTTTGAAAAATATTTGAAATAATAAATTAAATGAATATTTATAGAGCATTCCTTGAATGTTCTATAAATATTCTATAAGAAAATTAAAATAAACATTTGTAGAATGTGAAAATGAATTTTCAAAGAAAATTCTATGGAGGGAAATGAATAATGATAGCTATAAAATGCGGAAAGCTTAATACAATAACAAACGGTATAATTGAAAATGCTGTTCTTCTTATAGAGGATGGAAAGATAAAGGAATTCGGAACTGATATTCAAATACCTGCTGGTGCACAGGTTTATGATGCAACAGAGCATTATGTAATGCCAGGTTTAATCGATGCACATACTCACATATCAACGTTCAGTGAACCAACAACAAGATTTGGTATGATAGATGGAAATGAGATGTCAAATCCTATAACTT